>JAYEFX010000239.1:0-6759 GCA_034658775.1 Campylobacterota bacterium | reverse complement strand
AATAAAAGAGTTGTACGCACTTAAAAATCGTTCCGATTCTCTGTCTTCATTCTTAAGAATAAGCGAACGTATGTGTTTAATGTGATAACTGTAATGCAACAAATTATCACCCAAATCATCCGATTTAAGGTTATAGATATCTGAATTTATTTTCAAATGAGGATGTTGATTAGTTTTCATTGAATACATCACATTTTAACTCTTGTGCAAGATGAGCCAAAGCTATTGCTTTTACTCCCATTCTATTGTTGCTGGTGGTTTCGATGATATATCGTAAACAACTCGATTTATCCCATCCACTTCATTGATAATACGTCTAGAGATCGTCTCCAATACATCATGCGGAATGTGTGCAAACGTTGCTGTCATACCATCTGTTGCTTCTACAATACGTACACATACAGTATTATCATAGGTTCTATTATCCCCCATAACTCCAACTGATTTTACATTTAACAGCACTGTAAATGCCTGCCATGTTTTATCGTACAATCCCGTAGCGTGTAAAACATCCAACATAATGGTGTCCGCTTTTCGTAAAAGTTCTAAATCTGGTTGATTTACATCGCCCATCACTCGAATAGCAAGCCCAGGTCCAGGAAATGGATGTCGTCCAAGCATATCTTTTGGCAAGCCTAGTTCAAGTCCCAATAATCGCACTTCATCTTTAAAAATTTCTCGTAAAGGTTCAATAAGCTCAAATGTCATCCAATCCGGAAGTCCACCTACATTGTGATGTGACTTGATTGTTTTAGAGGGTCCTTTAACCGATACAGATTCAATAACATCTGTGTACAGCGTACCTTGTGCTAAAAATTCAATACCATCGTGTTTTTTAGCTTCAATATCAAATACCTCAATAAACGTTTCACCAATGATCTTTCTTTTAGTTTCAGGATCAGTTACACCTTTTAGTTTTGAAAGAAATTGTTCACTAGCATCAACAGTAATTAAGTCAATATGTCGTGCAGCAAACATCGCTTGAACCTGCTCGACTTCTTTATCGCGTAAAAGCCCATTATCAACAAATACAGGAATAACTTGATCACCAATGGCTTCAAATAACAATGTTGCCACCACTGAACTATCAACTCCTCCAGATACACCACACAATACTTTTTTATCTCCGACTTGCTCTTTTATCTTGGCAATTTGTTCTTTTGCAAATCCACCCATGTTCCAAGTTGATTCACAATCACAAATATACTTTGCAAAGTTTTTAAGCAGTTTTGAACCTTGTGCTGAATGATATACCTCTGGATGAAATTGAAAAGCATATATATTTTTTTCTACATTAGCAATCGCTGCATAAGGAGAGTTTTCACTGATTCCAATTGTCTCAAAACCTGTAGGAATATTTTCAACTTTATCTCCATGACTCATCCATACAATTTGTCCATCTTCAGTCTCATCAAAAATTGGATTTTTTTTCACAAAATTCAGTTTAGCCTTGCCGTATTCATGATGATCTGCAGGAGTTACGCTCCCGCCAAAATGTTGTGAAATAAGTTGCATCCCGTAACAAATACCCAATACTGGTAATCCTAGATCAAAAATCTTTTCATCAGGATGGTATGAGTCTTTGGCATAAACAGAAGCGGGTCCACCACTTAAAATAATCCCCTTAGGTGTTCGAGCCATAATATCTTCAATTGATTCACTGTAGGGAACAATCTCACTGTAAACTCCACTTTCTCTTAATTTTCTAGCAATTATTTGCGTGTATTGTGATCCAAAATCCAATACTACAATAGGTACATGCTTCATATATGATTTTCCTTTTTAAATTATATGATACGATTGTATCCAATCAAAGGTAATAAGCTTGTTAATAAAAAAATTATGCATAAAAAAAGGCAGAAGCAATCTACTTCCGCCTTTTTAATATTGAAGAATTAAAACTTACGCGCCAATTCCTAAAATTTGGTACTGAACATACCAAATAGCTATAGAGACAAAATACCCTATTACAATAGTCCAAGCATATTTCATGTGCGCACCAAATGTATAAACACCTGGGAGCTTACCCATAACACCAACACCAGCAGCTGAACCAAATGAGATCATTGATCCCCCAACACCAGCTGTTAGCGTAACCAACATCCATTGATCAAGTCCCATTTCTGGTGAAGCCTTAAGCACTGCAGACATTACAGGAATATTATCCACAATAGCAGATAAAAATCCAACACCAATATTTGATACTGTTGGACCAAGAACAGATGGATCATAAACTACAGCAGCAAGTGCAAGCCAACCTATAAAGTACAATGCACCAACAGCTGCTAAAATACCAAAGAAGAACATCAAAGTATTGTTTTCAATTTTTGATATTGATTCAAATACTTTAAATCCTTGACCATGTTTTTTCTTAAGTCTATAGTCATACATTTTAAGTAAAGCCAAACCAAACATCATACCCCACATAGCAGGAAGGTGCAATACCTGATGAGACATTACAGCAGAAAATATTGTAAAGATACCAAGACCCATAACAACCTTAGCACCCGTTGCCATCTCTGGTTCAATCTCTTTTGTCAAGTCTATCTCAGGAACTGTATTGGGAACAAATTTTGACAGTAAAAATGCAGTTACCAAATAACCTATAATTGAGGAAGGAAATAAAAATAAGAAATCGGTAAATGTTCCTTTACCTGCAGTCCATGCCATAAGCGTAGTGATATCACCAAATGGTGACCAAGCACCACCAGCATTGGCCGCAACAACAATATTAATAGCACCTGGAACTAAAAAGGCTTTATTTTTTTGCTCAATGGTAATAAGTACCGTTGCTAAAATAAGTGCTGTTGTTAAGTTGTCCGCAATAGGTGAGAGGAAAAATGCTATAAAACCTGTAATCCAAAACAATTGCTTGTAGGTATACCCTTTTGATATGAGATTAAATTTTAACTTCTCAAATACATTCATGTGTATCAAAGTCTCAATGTAGGTCATTGCAACAAACAAGAAGAAGAAGATACCAGCGATCTCAAGTATCAGATGGTTCGCCTCTTGATGAACCATATCCATATTTAAGCCATTTATCGCATAATAAACCGCAACCAACATAAACATAAACGTACCTATCAATAATGCTGGCTTGGCTTTATCAATATGGTATTGCTCCTCCATAGCGATAAAATAATAACCAACAATAAAAATTGCCAACGCTAAAAAACCAACCCAAGTCATGGTGATATCTGGATGCACCATAGCCTCACCACCTCCACTACTAGCAAACACTGATACTGACATTAAACCAACCAATAATAGTTTTAACATATTTTCTCTCTCCTTGTATTTATTTCTGTTTAAAATGAGCCCCTATAGACTCTTTTCGCCCTATGGCGGATTCTAAAATAGATTTTGCCGTAAGTAGCCTTAAAAATAACAATCTTCCAACATCTTCTTTTAAAAAGCTCTCTACTTCTTCTAGGGCATCAATCAAGTCCTGCTCCACTCGAACAATACCTGCATTTTTCCACATCAATGTTCGCAGCTCATTTTTAATCGCTTTATCACCTGGTTTTTGCAATAAATAAACTTTATGACGAATTTTATATTCATTAATATCTATTGTAAATTTATTTTCAAGCGAATATTTTACTGCTAATTTTGAAAACACCAACCCTTCTAGTAAAGAGTTCGACGCCAATCTATTAGCTCCATGAACTCCTGTGCACGCAACTTCACCTATGGCATAAAGATTTTTAAACCCTTTTACTAAACCATTTAAATCCGTTGGAATCCCTCCCATGCTGTAGTGAAATGCAGGAGAAATAGGTACCCTTTCAAAAGGGAGATCAAATCCAAACTCTTTTAAATTACCGTAGATATTGGGAAATCGTTTTTTAAAAAACTTTTTTTCAAAATTTTTAAACGATAAATAGATTTGAGATCCAGTTTTGCTATGATGATCAAATATAGCACGACTTACTACATCGCGAGGAGCAAGCTCCCCATCTTTGTGATATTTCAATAAAAATCGAACCCCATCCTCATCTTCAATCTCAGCCCCCTCACCTCTTAGTGCTTCGCTAAGTAATGGTTTTCGTGCCATATCTGTATCCACAAACACGGTAGGGTGAAACTGCATCATCTCCATATCTTCAAGTGCTATCCCTTTTTCCAGACACACACCTTGAAGATCACCTGCAATGGTTGTTGAATTGGTATGATATCGATAGATTGATCCCACTCCGCCACTAGCAATAATAGTATTGTGCGCATACACACGACGCAGTTTTTCACCTGTGCGAATCTGCACACCATAGCACTGATCACCTTGAATAAACAGATCTACTACAATAGAATCCGTTACCACTTCGTGGGGACACACTTGAAGTAAAAACATGTGCAACATTCTGCCTGTTGCATCTCCATCTGCATGTAAAATTCGATTTCGAGAGTGCGCCGCTTCTTTGGTAAAAGCCAATTCTCCCTCTTCATTTTTATCAAATTCAAAACCATCGCTAATAAGATCGTTAATCGCTTCACGAGAATGCTGAGAAAGTGTCTCTACAGCTTCTGGGTCATTTAATCCAACACCTGCCGTTAATGTATCTTTGACATGCATGGGCATATCCGCTTCGTCTACAGCAGTTGCAACGCCACCTTGCGCCCAGAAGGTATTGCACTCCCAAGGGGATTGTTTGCACACAAGCAATACTTTTTTATCTTTAGGAATGTATCGAGCGGCATTAAGACCAGCAATCCCCGTTCCCACAATTATATAATCGTATATTTCCATCTATATTTCTCTATTTATTTGAATTAACAGCTTGATCATCTTTGATGTACGTTGGATCATCTTTATATCCACAACCGTTCAAAGATAATATAAATAATGCTATAATCACACCATGAAAAATATTCAAACTATTCTTAGTCATATTAAATTTAGTCCTGAGTTTAAAAAAATTAATACACAGCAAAGTTTAACCCTTCTAATCAATGCGCTTCCGCAACATCTAAAAAATGGTGTAAAATTTGCCTATACAAAAAACATGATACTGTTTTTTGTGCTTAAACATCCCGTATTTAAGAATGAATTTAAGAATAACATTTCATTGATAAAAGCACTATTAAAAGATTTAAAAATTGCCAATATTGAAAAAATAGAATTTTTCGTAACACACAGCATTGAAAAACGTCAAAAAAAAACCATAAATGAGACTCCTAGCTACCCTGAGCGCTCTTATGCAATATTTGACAACCACGCGCACAATGAAAAATTGCATCAAAAATTTGAACACATACGCAACATTATTAAGGAACATAAATGAAACAACAATTTGAACACGATCTTGAAACACTTTACAACTACATCAATGAGCAAAAAACACACATCAACCAACTCTATGCTTACTTGGAAAACAATCAACTAAATAAACTAAACATCATTGATACTTTTGCACAAACGCTTAAGATTGAAGAGCTTAACAATGAGGTACGTTTAGCACTCATTACAAGACTGGTTAGCCTACGAGATGATTCTTTGGTGCAAGTGTTGAAAAAAATGGATAAAAATGATCAAGAGATTGTAGATTTACAAGAGATTGCTTATGATTTTGTTAAGCACTATTGGCACGATGTTCATAAAAACACTATTGAATTTATTAAGAAAAACCAACTTCTCACACCTTTTTATCAAGCAATATTTGAAGGTGTTTACGAAGTAGGATTGGCAATGAGTGCTTGGCAAACTTCATGGACAGCATTAATAATCAATGGAGTGAATAAAGAGTTACTTAACATGCACAACAATGATGAAGAAAAAGTATTTGAATTTTTAACGCAAAACTCCCTTTTTGATCTAGGGCATCATGGTGAAATTGCAGATCGTTGCTACTCTGTACTTATACAAAAGAATGGAAAATTTGAATCTCAAGCCTACATAAAAGCTTTTAAAAAAGAGGTTACTCTTGTGGTAGATAAGCTTGAATTATTTGTTGATACTCTTATTGATCTTGAGGATAATGTGTATAATCAAAAATGGCAGTATATTTTATACATTCAGTCACTTGTAAAGGCTTTTTCCCAAGATAAGACCGATACACTTATTTCAAGTTGGGCTGAAGTAGATGAGGCTTGGATGGCTATAACTACCCCTATTCAAATAGGTCATCCTTTGGAATATTATGAGGATCATTTTAGAAAAGCAGTAGCACTTGAATGGGATATAAGACTGTCCAGTCCAAAAGCAAACAACAACAATCAAAGAGCCTCAAAGCTTGAAAACATGTTTGATACCACTTACACTACAATGCAACGTACAAAGGAATATGATAAAATCATTGATTTTTCAAAACATTCCTTAACAAAAGTGCAACTTTATCTAGGTCGCCCTGCACTGTTTTTTGCAGCTGAGTTTAATGGTCTTTTTTCTGCTCAAGTGGTACCCAATGATGAAATAGTTTCGATGAAACATGGAAAAAAGATTTTTGCATTTTCAGATGAAATTTTACAAGCTCAAAGGGCAAAACCTTTTTTACGCTTAAGTCGTGAAATATTAGGGCAAGAGTTTTTAACGCAAGAGCGAGAGTTTTTATTTAAAGAGGATGAAAAGTGGCATCAAGTATACGATATTACAACCATAGGGCATGAGTTTGGACATATTTTATGGTGTGACGATCAAACTGAGTCCATTATGAACAATAGTGGAAATTTTAAAAATATAGAGGAGTTCAAAGCTACTACTGGTGGTTTAGTCTCTTTCTACATGGACAACGATCCAAAAGAGTCCACTTTATGGCAAGC
>JAYEFX010000238.1:0-6789 GCA_034658775.1 Campylobacterota bacterium | reverse complement strand
GTAGACAAAAGGGTATTTTATGGAGGATATTTTGGCTTGATTATCCCTAAGGTTTTTTTGATTCGATTTTAAAATCACATCAGCACTTTGCACTCTTATTATAGATCTAATTGCTTCAGGATGAACATCAATAAACTGCAAAATTTTATTGTGTTGATGTTGAATAAACTTTTTACTTTGTTGCAGCATTTTTAGATCATAGGTCAAATTTGAAACGGTTAATAAATTATGAAAATGTCGAGCCAGTGGTGCGGTGTAGTATTTGTCTTTAAATGTAGCTTGAAAATAATATTGGGTACTTAAATACCATTTATTAATAATTTGAAATTCCTTGATACTTTTTACTGCCAGTTCTTTTGCCAAGTTAAGATCTTTTTTAGTATACGTAGTTTGATACGATTGCAAAAGCATATCGATAATAAAAGCATAATCTTCCAATAGTGCAAGCTTTATAGGATCTTTGTCATCAAATTTTTGATGGTATAAGGTGTTGTTTTTATACAAATATTTTAAAAGTGATTTTTTTGATTGTTGGGCTTGGGTTAAATATTTCACATCGAATTTACTTGCAATAAATAAAGCTTTGATCATCATGGAGTTCCATGAAGTGATAATTTTCTTATCCACAAAAGGAGGTTTTTTACTTTGACGGATCTGTTTTAAAAGATTTAATGCAATGGCAAGATTTTTAGGTTTTGGATCTTCGTGATCTACTATATAAGGATTGCTCAAACCTTTTTCAAAATTACCAAAATCATCCAAACCTAAATAACTAATGATCTGTTCATAATTTTGGATTCCATTAGACAATAATTTCTCTTGCACCTCTTCATAACTGTAGACAAAATAGTACCCTTCCTCTTTTTGGCCTGTAGCAGTGAGTGAGTCAGCATCACTAGCGCTGTAGTATAAACCTTCATTTGTCCTAAAAACTCGATTGATCTCTTTGATGCTGTTGATAATGATGGTTTTAAAAAGTTCATTTTTAGTGATGCTGTAGGCTTTATAGTACACGGGTATAAGTTCAGCCGTGGTATAGAGCATCTTTTCAAAATGGGGAATAATCCAATCAGGATAAACACTGTAACGATAAAAAGCACCTTGTATCTGATCGTATATACCTCCATTTGCCATGGCAATTAATGATCTGTTTGCCATATTTAAAGCCTCTTTATTGTCTTTAAGAAGATAAATATCTAAAAGTAGATTAAGATGCGAAGCCAAAGGAAATTTAGGAGACTTGTCAAATCCAGAAAATATTTTATCGTAACGTTGACCCATTTTATCAACAAACTTTTGTGCCAGATCAGAACTGCTTTTAGGCTTAAGAGATTCTTTTTGCTTTGACTTTAAGATAAATTCATAGTGTTCTATTTGTTTTATAAGTTGTGGATCATTCTTGTTGTACGCTTTGGCAATTCGAGGAATAAGCGTGTCCATCCCCTCTACTCCATAATTGTGTGTAGGAGGGATATAGGTGGTGATGTAGACAAGTTTTTTATCGGGTGTTAAAATAAGATTTAGAGGCCAGCCATTTCTTCTTGATTTAAGTCGTGAATGCATCTGTTGAAATGCAGTGTCTAGGTGAGGCATCTCCTCTTTATCTACTTTGATGCTGATGTAATCTTTATTTAAAAGTTTAGCGATGGTTTCGTTTTCAAACGATTCCTCCTCCATGACGTGACACCAATGACACGTACTGTATCCAATGGAGATAAAAATAAGTTTATTTTCTTTTTTTGCTTTTTCAAATACTTGTTTGTTCCAGGGTAACCAGTTAACAGGATTATGGGCATGTTGAAGCAAATACGGAGATTGTTCATCAATAAGAGCGTTGGTGTATTTTGTGTGTGTGTTTGCAAAGTTTAAGCTCATTAAAATAAGGGTAAGGAAAAATAGTTTCATAACACTATTTTAATAGGTTTTTCTTATACTAGGATGAAAAAAAGTGTTTAGTATTATGTATATCTTTAAGTATTTGCTGCTTTAAAAGTTCAAACTCTTCAAATTTTTCATTGTTGCGTAATTTTTTATAAAACTGAATATCTAAGCTATGACTTTGTGGGTGTATCTCTGTATCTAAGATATGCGTTTCAATAGCAAATTTCCCATCTGTGGTTACTCGATGTCCAATAAATGTTACACTGTTATGCACGCTATTGTCAATAATGGTTTTAGTAGCATAAATACCCTCTTGAGGGATAAGAAAATCTTGAACATCGATGTTTAGCGTAGGTACAAATTGTTTTTTACCCAAGCCTTGCCCTTTGATGATGCGTCCATTGAGTTGATACTCTTTACCCAAAAATTGATTGGCTTTATTGAGTTGCCCATCCTTAAGATATTTTCGAATAAGTGCAGAATGAATGCCAATACCATCTTTTTTGATCTCTTTGACAACTATTATTTCACCGTGAAACAGTTGTTTTAACTCTTCTACACAATATTTTCTATTGGCACCAAAGCAAAAATCAAAACCAACCACAATTTTTTGTAAAGCAGGGAACTCTTCTTTTAATAAATCAATAAATTGAGTACCTTGGAGGTGTTTGATCTGCTCTAAAGGGTAGTAAACCAATGGAAAATCAGTTTTAGAAGCTCGATTTGCTTTAGGTGTTAGATTTGCATAACCGGTTTCAATCACTGCAATGGCACCATTTTTATCAAGATAGGAAAAAAGTTTTTGATGTCCTAGATGCATCCCATCAAAACCACCAATGGCAATTGAGGTGATCTTAGCTTTTTGAAAAATAGAAAAGTTCTTCAAGATTTCCCTCCTTACCTTCAAGTTTACTCAAGGCATGATGTTGCATCTCCCAGTTTAGTGTTTGTGTGGCTTGGATAAATAAAGCACGTACCTCTTGAATCATTTTTTGATCTTGAACCACACCGTTTCGATCACGTTTACACTCTTTGCCTACTTCAAACTGGGGTTTGTATAAGATGATGATAGAGTCACTGCTTAATCGATCAATATCGTTTAAAATATGATGAATGGAGATAAAAGAGACGTCACAAGTGACAACATCAAATGTTTGATTTGGTTTAAAAGTACGAATATCAGTATTTTCATGCATGATGATATTTGGATAGTTTTTAATCAAAGGGTGCAGTTGATTGCTCCCTACATCTACGCACGTAACACTTTTAACATCGTTGTTAAGAAGTATTTGAGTAAAACCACCGGTACTGGACCCAATATCCAAAGCCTCTAAGCTTGAAAGATTCAGATCAATATCTTCTAAAAAATAGCGCAGTTTATACGCAGATCGACTGACGTAAAAATCATCTTCAAGTAACTTTATTTTATCTTTAGATTCAACTTTATACGAGGGTTTAGTGATAATTGTATTATTGATTTGAACCTTTTTGTTCTTGATCAATTCTGCAGCTTTGTTTCTGCTTTGGATAGTAAAATGTTGTGTTACGTATAAATCTAATCTCATAAATGAAATAATAGCGAATTATACGTTAAAGACCCAAGTAGGCCTCTTTGACTTTCTCATCATTTAAAAGTTCTTTTGATTTTCCACTAATAGCAATGTGACCATTTTCTAAAACATAGGCATAGTCACTGATGCTTAAAGCTAAAAAAGCATTTTGTTCCACCACAAAGATAGTGGTACCCATTTGGCGTAATTCTTTGATAACATTAAATATCTCTTCAACAATTATGGGAGCTAGCCCCATGCTTGGTTCATCTAATAAAAGCAGTTTAGGTTTACTCATCAATGCTCGTCCAACTGCAACCATTTGTTGCTGACCACCAGAAAGTGTTCCCGCGTAGTGATCTTTTTTCTCTTGCAAAATGGGGAACTTTGTGTAGATGTATTTAAGATCTTTTTGTATCTCTTCATCTTTTCGTGTGTACGCACCTAGAAGTAAATTTTGTTCAACACTTAAAATGCTAAACAGTCCTCTTCCTTCAGGAACTTGAGCAATACCCATGCGTACACGTTCATCCGATAAGGTTTTTGTAATATCTTTTTGTGCAAATTTTATGCTTCCACTTTTTGGAGATTCCAAAGCACTAATGGTGCGAAGTAGAGTTGTTTTACCTGCTCCATTGGCACCCACTAGACAGACAATCTCCCCTTTATTAATCTCTAGTGAGATCTCCTTTAATGCCATGATTTGATTGTAGTTGCAACTTAAGTTGTTGATCTCTAATAGCTTATCCATGCATATCTCCACTACCCAAATAGGCTTCAATTACAGCCTTGTTATGAACAATCTCTTTGGGTGTTCCTTGGGCGAGTTTTTTCCCAAAATGCATCACCGTGATGTAATCCGAAATCTGCATAACCATCTTCATATCATGCTCAATAAGTATAATGGTGACTTCATCTTTGACTACCGTTTTAATAAGTTGCGCAACTTCTGCAGTCTCTTTTGGATTGAGACCTGCTACGGGTTCATCCAGTAAAATAAGTTCAGGAGAGGTTGCTAATGCACGTATGATTTCAAGTTTTTTTAAAATACCGTAAGATAGATTTTGAGCTTTTTGTGAGGCAAAATCTTCCAATCCAATAAGTCCTAAAAGATGTATGGCACGCTCTTCATATCGTTTTTCATCATCGAGTATACTTTTCGCTTTAAAACATGATTTTAAGATACTTTTATCCATGTATTTGTCAAATCCCAACATCACATTTTCCAATACGGTTAAATTATCGCATATCTCTAAATTTTGAAAGGTGCGACAAATACCACGATAGACCAATTTATTGGTTGCAATATTGGTAATATCACTGCCATCTAGAAATATTGTTCCATTATCTACTTTATACACGCCAGTGATCATGTTGACTAAGGTTGTTTTTCCTGCTCCATTGGGACCAATGATTGAGTGGATGGTCCCTTTTTTAACATCAAAACTAAGATCATCTACAGCGTACACTCCCCCAAATTTTTTGGTTACATTATGAATTTGAAGCATCTCTTAACTCCTTTTTTTCCATGAGTGTATCCCAAAGTGAAGCGATACCTTTTGGCATAAATATCATGATAAGAATAATGATAATACCAAACACCAAGGTTTCATAATCTTCAAATGCCGTTAGAAGTTGAGGCAATACTGTAAGAATGACCGCCCCAATAACTGCTCCGTATACTCGTCCTAGACCACCAAGTACAACCATCACAACCAGTTCAATAGAGTGAGTAAAACTGGCTTCTTGTGGAGATATAAACCCAGAGAAAAAAGCATACAAGCTTCCTGCAACGGTAGCGATCACAACAGAGATAACAAATACAATACTTTTGTAATGCGATACATTCACACCCACACTGTTCGCTGCTTTTTCACTGTCATGAATGGAACGCAGCAATCGTCCAAAAGGGGAATTGATAAGATTTTCAAAGCACCAGATAAAAAATACCAATAAGACAGCTACAAGAATATACCAATGAATACTATGAATAAATTCAAATCCAAATACTACAAAACTGTCCACACTCATCCCATCAACACCACCAGTGAGTTCATCCTCTACTTCTAAAATGATGTTAATAATGATACCAATACCCAAGGTTGCCATGGCCAAATAATGCCCTTTGAGGTTTAAAATTGGCTTTGAGATGATAAAAGCTAGAATTGCCATAAATACCAAACTCATTGCTATACTTACGATGGGTGTAAATTCATAATGTGAAGTTAAAATGACGGATACATACGCACCCAGTCCTGCAAAAGCACCATGTCCAAGGCTCACTTGCCCCGCATAACCCATGAGCAGATTTAATCCAATGCAGATCATGGCATTTAAAATAGCCAAAATAGCTATCTCAAAATGAAAATCATTTTGCAATAAAAAAGGGACAACGATCAAGATACCAGTTAGCAGAAGTATTTGTTTGTTGATATTGTAGCGTTGCAACATTTATACTCTTTGTGCTTTTAGATTGCCAAAGATTCCACCTGGCATAAAAAATAAAATGGCAAGTAAAACAATAAAGGCAACCGCATCTTTGTATTCGCTAGAGATGTATCCTGCAACTAATGATTCTAAAATACCCAAAAGTAATCCACCTGCTACTGCACCAAAAGGGTTTCCTAAACCTCCTATGATGGCTGCACAAAACCCTTTGAGTCCTAGCATTATTCCTACTTCATAGTTGGTTGAAGTGATGGGGGTAAGCAGTATTCCTCCAATGGAAGCAATCACTGCAGAGATGGCAAAATTAAGCATCAGTATTTTTTTAATGTTAATACCCATTAGCTTTGCGGCATCGACATTATCCGAAGCTGCAACCATGGCTTGACCTGTACGTGTTTTTTTAAAAAACACGTACAAAGATATAACGATAATAATCGATACAAACATTATAAAAATAGCTTGGTGAGATAAAATTGTATTGTAGATCTCTATTGCACCATCCCCTACAATAGAGGGCATGGTATGCAGTTGTTTATCAAAAACAACTTGGGCAATTCCACGCAAAAGTATGGCAAACCCTAGAGTTAAAATAATAAGTGAGATTTGAGAACCATCTTTGGATATGGTGATTAGTTTATAGAGCACTATTCCTATCATAGAAGTGATCATGATGGCTAAGATAAATGCAACTCCTAAAGGAAGTCCTGCGTACAGTAAAAATACTGCAGACATCCCACCTGCCATCACAAACTCCCCTTGTGAGAAGTTGATGATGCCACTTGAGTTGTAAATCACCGTAAAACCCAAACCAACTAATGTATAGATAAACCCTACAGTAACACCTGAAAGTAAATAACCAAAAATCTCACTCATGCACTTACTTTACAATTGTCCAATCACCATTTTGAAT
>JAYEFX010000237.1:0-6794 GCA_034658775.1 Campylobacterota bacterium | reverse complement strand
ATAAAAAAGGATCTTATGCAGTGGCAAGATATAAAACAATGCAATTCCAATTTATTTTTGTGCAACAATAAAGGTGCCGTACTTACACAAGCATACGTGAGTCGTATTGTTGAAAAGATATTAATAAGTGCAGGAATACGAAAAGAAAAAAATGGCGCACATATGCTTAGACATACCTTTGCGACAATGTTGTATCAAAAAAATAGAGATCTGATTTTGGTTCAAGAGTCTTTAGGACATGCCGATATTAATACCTCTAGAATCTATACCCATTTTGATTCTCATCGATTGCGAAAGACAACGGATATATTTTAGAGTATTTACCAAAAAGATGCAGTGGGGTCCTCTTCATAGGATTGATCAATTTGCAAATAGATATTTTCATCATAATCAAAGTGTATGTGAAATTGATCTAAAGTGATGGTTTGTTGAACGCTTTTCATGTTTAAATAGTGCTCTTCGTCACTTCGACATAAATCAGATAGGTAGTATTCAACCATAGATGGGGCCATCCCCAATAAAGCCTGGTGAAGCTTCTCGATGGATTGGACCCCAAAGGTGGAAAATAAAGTATTGGTATTAAGTAGTATAATCAAATGTACTATTTAGATCCAAAACCATTAAGAAGTGATTCCATACGATTCAAATCTATCTTTCCAGTATCGTTTTTTTGTTCATCTTTTTGTTCATTTACGTGTATATCATCAACTTTAGTTATCACTGATTGCTCAGGTTCTTCTGTTTGGTTTGATCTATTTTCCTCTTTGCCTGTCTTGAATTTTAAGATTGATTCAATCTTGGACAACATAGAGTTCATATCAGTAGATTGTTGATCTTTTGTTGAACTGGCATGATCTAGATTGCTTTCCAATGAAGTTTTTTCACTGTTTAAAATTGTAATTTCATTTTTTAAATCTTCATTTTCTTTTTCCAATGTTGTGTATTTATCCTGTAACTCTTCGTATGCTGTAATAAGCGTTGAAAGAGCATCATGTAATTTTTTGGTTGTATTGTCCATTAGTATCCTTTTGTATTATCATTAAAGTAGTATTATGGCAAAATTTAGCTGATAATTCCATCAATTTTCAATAAAGAGTCAACTTGTGGCTTTTCACCAATTAATTGAAAAAATAATTGGTCCATATTTTGGCTTCCACCCTGCCCTAAAATTAAATCCTTATACAAATTGGATAATTCTTGATCAAAAACTCCTTTGTCTAGAAATTTATAAAAAGCGTGTGCACTTAGGACTTCTGCCCACTTGTAGCTGTAATATCCAGCAGCGTATCCTCCTGCAAAAATATGCGCAAAACCATTTTGGAACTTATTGTAAGAAGGGGGAAGCAATGGTGCGTATTTTTGACGAATATCATCAAGTAATGTTTGCATTTGTTGCGCATTGTATAACTCTTGATGGAGTTTAAAATCAAACAAAGCAAATTCAACTTGCCGAATCATTGCAGTAGATGATTGAAAGTTTTTTGCACGTTTTAATTTTTCAATTGAGATATCATCGAGCACCTCTTTTGTTTTATAATGTTTGGCAAACGTTTTTAAAACTTGGGCCTCATAAGCAAAGTATTCTAAAAATTGTGATGGAAATTCAACGGCATCCCAAGCAACTCCATTAATTCCTCCTACAAACGGTTCATCAATTTGAGTTAACAAATGGTGCAATGCATGCCCCATCTCATGAAAGAGTGTTACAACATCATCATGCCGTAACAGTGATGGGGTAGTTTGTGTCGATGCAGGAAAATTGCACACAATATAAGCTGTGGGTAAAATTTGTTTACCTGATTTGTCAACGTATTTATTGTGCCAATTATTCATCCATGCACCACCGCGCTTATCTTTTCTAGCTTCTAGATCCATATAGATTCGGCTGTGTATTTTATTGTTGACATAGATATCATAGACATTGACTTTATCATCCCATGAAGGTGTTGATACCTCTTTAAGTGTAATGTTAAATAGATTATGCAAAAAATCAAAAAATCCTCTTAAAACACTTTGCTGTTCAAAATAGGGTCTGTAATACTCTTGATCGATATCATACTGCTCTTTTTTTAGTTTTTCACTGTAGTATCCCATATCGTAGCTTTGAATATCGTCTAAATTATCAAGTTTTTTAGCTAAATCTTTTACCTCCTGAAGCTCTTCTAATGATCGCTCTTTTCCTTTTGAAGCCAGATCTTCTAAAAATTGGATAACCTCTTTCTGGCTTGTGGCCATCTTTGGCTCAATGGACAATGCAGCATAGTTATCAAAACCTAAAATATGTGCTTCCTCATTTTTTAACTTAAGAATCTTTTCAATAATTTTCTCATTTTGTGGTGCTCTTGTGGTATATGCTTTATAGAGTGTCTGGCGGTGATCTCTATTTGGTCCATAGGTCATGTATGCAATGTATGAAGGCATTTGCAATGTAAATTTATATCTGCGTGCATCACTTGACTCATCTGTAAAAGCTGCAAGTTCAAGGTCATTTGAAGGTATTCCTTGAATATCTTTTTCATTGTCCAAGATCAGTTCAAATGCATTGGTTGCATCTAAAAGGTTTTGAGAAAACTTTTTTGAGAGTTCACTTAAGCTTAAATTGATCTGCTTGAGCTTCTCTTTTTTTTCATCGCTCAGTCCACAACCACCTAATTTGAAATCTCTAATTTCATTATCAATGACTTTTTGTTGTATAATTGATAATGATGTATAATCATTATCCTGTATATCTTTTATTGCACTATAAATATATTCATTTTGCGATAGTTCAGTTTGATAAATAGAGATCAAAGGAAGTATTTGTGCATAAACTTTTTGCGTTAATTCTGAGTTTTTTACTGAATCAAGATGAAAGATTGGCGTAATAAACTCTTCAATATCTTGCGCTATAAGTTGATACGGTGTGACAAAATTTGAATATGTTTTATTAGGATTATCTAGAAGTGTATCAATATCTGCCCTACTCTTGCGCAACATTGTGGTTAAAATTTCTTCCGATTGTTCTAAGTTGTGTGTATTAAATTCATTAAACATTTATTATGCTCCATTTTTTTTAGCAGAAGTATACTATAATAATAAATTAATCAAACATAAAATATAGAATTTAGGAATATAATATTGGAATACTTAAAAATACAAGGTAAAAAGAGTTTAGGTGGTAGTGTAATGATTGATGGAGCTAAAAATGCTGCACTCCCCTTATTGGCTTCAACTATTTTAGCTTCAAATGATGTTAACATTGGAAATCTTCCTAACGTTGTGGATATAAAAACGTTGTTAAAACTTCTTAAAATGTTGGGGGCTAGTGCGTCTGAAATTGACAACAACAATATTACAATTAATACTGCGAGTTTAAATGAAACCAAAGCAACATACGATATTGTTAAAACGATGCGCGCTTCGATATTGGTTCTTGGACCATTGTTGTCGCGTTTTGGGCAGTGTGAAGTATCTCTTCCTGGAGGATGTGCTATTGGTCAAAGGCCAGTTGATTTACATCTAAAAGCTTTGGAACAAATGGGTGCGCATATTGAGATTAAATCTGGATATATTGAAGCTACGTGTAAAGATGGACTACAGGGTGCAACAATTGTTTTTGATAAAGTTACGGTTACGGGTACAGAAAATATTGTAATGGCTGCCGCATTGGCTCATGGTACAAGTATAATAATTAACGCAGCTAAAGAACCTGAGGTTATACAATTATGTGAAGTGCTAAGAGATGCTGGACTTGATATTAAAGGTATTGGTACAGATACGCTTGCTATTGAAGGGACAGCGGGTAAATTGCTTGAATTTAAACCTTTTGATATTATCCCTGATCGTATTGAAGCTGGTACCTATCTTTGTGCTGGAGCAATTGCCAATGCTGAATTAACTATACAAAACGTTATCCCTCTTCATCTTGAGGCAATTTTGGCTAAATTTAAAGAGATGGGTTTTGGAATTAGTACAACTGAGTGCAGCGTAACCATTCATCCAGCTGCAGATATTAAACCAATACATATTATCACTACTGAATATCCAGGTTTTCCAACCGATATGCAAGCACAATTTATGGCACTTGCCACACAAGCAAAGGGCGTGAGTATTGTAGATGAGCGATTATTTGAAAATCGTTTTATGCACGTTAGTGAATTGATTCGTATGGGAGCAGATATCAGTTTAAATGGCAATGTTGCAACCGTTGTGGGGACTCCAGGCACATTGTTGGCTGCAGATGTAATGGCAACAGATTTGCGTGCTAGTAGCGCTTTGGTTTTAGCCGGGCTTGTTGCCAAGGGAGATACTAATGTTCATCGAATCTACCATCTGGATAGAGGATACAATCAACTTGAAGTAAAGTTGGCTAATATTGGTGCTGATATCCTTCGCTTAAATGAATAAGTAACTGTAGGGAAATATTTTGAGATACATATTTATAGTATTTGTCCTGTTTTTTTTATCCGGTTGCTTATCGTATTCTAAAAATCCATTAACTAAATTGGATGATCAAAAAATAGATACGAAACTGTATGGCACCTGGTATTATAAAGATGGTGGCGGTGAGATTGGTTACGTGCATATTGGTTTGGATAGAAAATCCAAGCAGCTTAAAATTGTGATGACCTCTTTAAATGAAAAAGGGGCCATATCTTCCAATGAATTTATTGGACATACCTCGGTATTTGAAGACAGTAGCTATTTGAATCTTAAGTGGGTAAATCCCCAACCAAATCAGAATGGGTATATGGTCCAAAAGTATGTCTTAAATGACAATATGCTTGATATTTTATTTTTAAACTCAAAAATGATTATAAAAGCAATTGAAGATGAACAAATACACGGAACGGTTGATAAATCGCAACGACGTCCCATAATTACTATCCAAGAGGATAGCGAGATTCTTAAAGATTATGTTATTAAAAGAGATAAAGATCTGTTTTTGATGCCCATGCATCTACTAAAATTGACCATAACAAAATAGCTATTTTATGCGCACGTGTACTGTTTGAGTGCTCCATCTAAAATCTTATAATTGGGGATAAATTTCTCCACCTCTTCCCAAAAGCTTTTTTGATGATGCTTATGCTTTATGTGCGCTAATTCATGCACTACAACGTATTGGATATTTTCAATGGGCATTTTAATCAATTGTGTGTTTAAACTGATATTGTTCTTTTCAGAACAACTTCCCCAGCGACTTTTATTTTTTCTAAAAGAAACTTTATTAACTTGAACATTCATTATGATTGAATACTTTTCAACCATGGGCAAAATTATTTTCTGGGCTTCACTCTTGTAAAATGCATCGACATCATTGATCTCAAAATCATTTGTATGGTATGTTTTGCCAAGGTAAAAAAAATTGTCATCAATTAGTGTATTTTTAAAATGTTTATACAGCATTTTTTCTATCCATTTTCTCTTGTTTTGTATAAGTGCAATTGCATCATTGTGTGTAAAAAAAGAGTTGCTTTTTACTTCAATGGAATTTTCAGACAAAACCCTTAAATAGGTGTGTTTAAGAGATTTTTTTTGCCTATGATGAACGATTATATTGCTATTGTTGAGATAGTGTGTAAATGTCAAAAATACCCTTAAGTTTTTTTTAGGTAAAATAATATCCTATAATAAATATAATTAGGATGAAATAGATGAAAATAGCTAAACGAATGGATTTATTGTCTGAATCAATAACCATTGCCATTACGACATTGTCAAAAGAGTTAAAAGCCCAAGGGAAAGATATCGTCAGCTTTAGTGCTGGTGAACCAGATTTTGATACACCTCATGCGATTAAAGAGGCGGCAATCAGAGCATTAGATGATGGGCATACCAAATACACTGCAGTTTGTGGTACCCCAGATATCAAAAAAGCTATTATAGGAAAATTAAAAAAAGACAATGGTTTAAATTATAAACCATCGGATATTATTGTAAGTGTTGGAGCAAAGCATTCATTGTTTAATATTTTTCAATCACTTGTAGATCATGGTGACGAGGTGATTATCCCGGCACCTTATTGGGTAACGTATCCAGAACAAACACGATACAGTCATGGTGTACCAGTGGAGATTTTAACTACGGATGAGAGTGAATTTAAAATTACCCCGCAACAGCTAAAAGATGCAATTACTCCAAAATCAAAAATTTTGATATTAACAACGCCTTCAAACCCAACAGGATCCGTGTATACAAAAGAGGAATTGATCGCTTTGGCTGAAGTTCTTAAAGGTACGGATATCATTGTTGTAAGTGATGAGATGTATGAAAAGTTATTGTACGATGGGAAAAAATTTACAGCAGTTGCTT
Source organism: Campylobacterota bacterium (assembly GCA_034658775.1). Taxonomy (GTDB): domain Bacteria; phylum Campylobacterota; class Campylobacteria; order Campylobacterales; family Arcobacteraceae; genus JAYEFX01. The sequence continues at coordinate 500 of JAYEFX010000237.1, read as the reverse complement.
CTGTAAGTGAGGATATGTTTCAGCGAACAATTACTATTAATGGTTTAAGTAAATCAGTTGCAATGACGGGTTGGCGATTTGGTTACAGCGCAACACCCAATGAAGATCTTAATAAAGCGATGAGAAAACTTCAATCTCAAAGTACGTCAAATATCAATTCCATTACACAAGCTGCCGCTGTAACTGCACTTGATGGTACGGTTGATGAAGATATAGAGATGATGCGAGTGGAATTTGAAAAGCGACGGAATATTGCGTATGCTCGATTTAATGAAATTGATGGTTTAACTGCTGTAAAACCTGATGGTGCTTTTTATCTGTTTGTAAACATCAAAGATATTACAAACGATAGCATGAAGTTTTGTGCTGATATACTTGAAGATGAAGGTGTTGCTTTAGTTCCTGGTGTTGCATTTGGGCTTGAGGGATATTTTAGATTTTCATTTGCAACATCTGAAGCCATTATAAATGATGGACTTAACAGAATTCAAAGATTTGTG
>JAYEFX010000236.1:0-6801 GCA_034658775.1 Campylobacterota bacterium | reverse complement strand
GTATTTGTTTGGAGATGATTATCGATGCATTTTATCACATTTTGAAAGTCACATCCAATGGAATGTAGTTTGTACTGATATTTTAATCCGCCTACACTAAAAACATAATTTTTTTGAATTGGAAAAAGTGTTTCGATTTGTTGTACTAAGATATTGTTTTCATTTTGATAATATGTAAATTGTTTCAAAATCTTTTGTTTAGGACTGTAGGCAACAATGCTTTTTTGTGCCAGTAGAAACTGCTTGGTAGACTTTTCTTTTAGATGGTATGCGGTGAGATCAACAGATTTTAATCCCCATGTACATCCAGTAAACAAAAATAATAATGGTATTATAAGAGTAAATTTTTTCATTTGTTTGACCTTTGTTTGTATATGCTAATTATACTGTATCTAAGAATTATTTGTGTTGAAAGAGCCTAAGTAATATTTTTTATAATGATTATTTTCTAAATACTTAGAAGAAAAAGCTAAAGAATTAGAAAAGATAGAAGATATTGATACAATCACATCCAAAGTTGAAAGTATAAAATGATACCAAGAGAATTATTATAAAAAGTTTTGTGATTTTTAAAGTGGGCTTGAAGCCCTATATAGTCGTTCGTGGTACCAGTACCCGGACTTGAACCGGGAAACCTTGCGGCACCGGATTTTGAATCCGGCGTGTTTACCAATTTCACCATACTGGCAGTTGCTTCAAATACGAAATTTGTAGCACCTAGTGAGTGTATTATGAATATCGCTTGGTGTATTTCTAAAGGATATAAATAATAAAAAATTTTTAAAATATTCTAATATTTTAAAAATGTCCGGAATTATACCGATATAAATCTTAAAACAATATAACCTAATTTTAAATTAATACAAGAGCTCATACAAATGTGCTGAAGTTTAGAAAGAGTTTTTAATTTTGCGGAATAAGGAATGGTAACCATCTTGAAACTTTTTCATGACATACTTCTTTTACAAAATCAATTTAGGAGAGAAAATATGAATTTCAAAAGTATGTTATTTATAGCTTATTTTGCAATGGCTATGAATCTAAGTGCGAGTACCAATATAAATTGGTGGCACGCAATGGGCGGAAGACTTGGTGAAGTTGTCAATGAAATGGCGACTAATTTTAATAATTCTCAAAGTGAGTACAAAATAACACCCATATATAAAGGTGGTTATGAAGACACGATGACAGCAGGAATTGCAGCTTTTAGAGCTAAAAAATCTCCTGATATTATACAAATATTTGATGCAGGTGCTGCTACTATGATAAACGCTAAAGGCGTTGTTTATCCAATAGCAGATTTATTTGATAAATATGGTGTAAAATTTAATGCACAAGATTATATAAGTGGAGTGAGAAATTTTTATGCTAATTCAAATGGTAGAATGATAGGTACACCTTTTAACGCTTCAACTCCTGTTATGTATTACAATAAAGATATATTTAAAAAAGTTGGTATCAAAAATCCACCAAAAACATGGGAAGAGTTTGAAGAAATAGCTTCTAAACTAAAAAAATCTGGATATATTGGATTGGCTCAAAGTCATAGCCCTTGGATATTTGCAGAAAATTTTCACTCAAGACACAATGTCATGCTATCAAACAAAAACAATGGTTTTGATGGTCTTGCTACAAAAATAAACTACAATAACCCAGCTATGATTCACCATTGGGATAAAGTTAGAAGTTGGATTACGGATGAATATTATAAGTATTATGGAAAAGGCTGGTCTGACAATCAGCAAGCTTTTTATGATCAAAAAGTTGCAATGTGGCTAGGCTCAAGTGGATCGTTTGGTGGATTAAAAAAAGGTGCAAAGTTTGAATTTGGAACAACGCATCTTCCATACTGGAATAAATTTATTGATTCAGGTGCACAAACTTTTATAGGTGGAGCTGCGCTATTTGTTTTTAGTGGAAAAGATGATGAAAAATACAAAGGTATAGCAAAGTTTTTTCAATACCTAACAAGTCCTAAGACTCAATATTTTTGGCATAAAGAAACAGGATATGTTCCTGTTACTAATGCAGCTTATGAGATGGCAAAACAAGACGGATACTACAAAACAAGCCCTGATGCCGAGATTGGAATTAAGCAGTTAAGTATTAAAACTCAAGAGTGGACAAAAGGCTATAGACTAGGTAATTATGTACAAATCAGAGAAGCTATGACAGTTGAATTTGAAAATATTTACAATGGTAAGAAAAGTGCTAAAGAAGCCTTGAAAGCTGTTGAAACAAAAGCAAATAAACTTTTAGAAAAATTTGCAAAAACGTATAAATAGTCACTACAGCGATAGGAGTCTTCTTGTCGCTGATTAAACTTAAGAGAGTCTATGAAAAAAGTTCAATTTAAGAATAGTTTTATTCCTTATTTATTTGTTCTACCCCAAATAAGTATAATACTTATCTTCTTTATATGGCCATCAGGCATGGCTGCTTACTACTCTTTTATATTGGAAGATGCTTTTGGCATTAGTTCACAATTTGTATGGCTTGATAATTATGTAGATGTAATCTCCGATAGCGAGTATTATAGTAGTTTAGTATTTACAACAATATTCTCAACACTAGTTAGTTTTTTTGCCTTAGGCACAGGTTTAATGCTAGCGTATAAAGCACATAAGATCATAAGATCTAAAAATATGTATAGAACTTTACTTATGTGGCCTTATGCAATAGCCCCAGCAATTGTTGGATTGATGGCATCATTTTTTTTCAATTCCAGTCATGGAGATATGTATTATTTTTTAAACAACATTGGATGGGACTTTGACCCCAAAAGTGACCCTTTTGATGCTCAGGTAATGTTAGTTTTTATTGCATCTTGGAAACAGATAAGTGTAAATTTTATATTTTTTCTATCAGGACTTCAATCTATTCCAAAATCAATTATTGAAGCTTCATTGATTGATTGTCAAAGTGATGTAAAAAGGTTTTGGACTATTATATTTCCTCTTTTAGCTCCAACTACTTTTTTTCTATTAATTACAAATATAACATATTCATTTTTTGAGACATTTGGTCTTATAGACACAACTACAAGAGGTACTCCTATGGGAGAGACAAAAACTCTTGCATATAAAATATATCAAGATGGTTTCTTAGGTGCAGATATTGGTGGTTCTTCTGCTCAATCTGTTATCTTAATGCTATTTGTTTTACTTATCACTGTATTTCAATTTAAATATATAGAAAAAAAGGTTCACTATTGAAAATTTTTTCTTATTCTACTATATTTTCACATACTTTTTTGATTGGCTCTAGTTTACTATTTTTAATCCCTGTTTGGGTGATATTTGCTTCATCAACACACCAGCCTGAAACAATTTTAAACAATGGATTACAATTTTTCCTAGGAGATAATTTCATAGCAACATATAAAAGTATATTGTTTGAAAATAGCGGTTACACAAGAAATATTACAACCTTAAAAATGATACTAAACTCTCTTATATTGGCTCTAGGGTTTGCTATAGGAAAGGTTATCATATCATCTCTTGCTGCTTATGCTATTGTTTATTTTAGATTTAGACTGGCAAACTTTCTTTTTTGGTTGATATTTTTAACGCTATTGCTTCCTTTAGAAGTAAGAATTGTACCATCGTTTGAAGTCTTAGCAAAACTAAACCTTTTAAATAGTTACACAGGCTTAATACTCCCCCTAATAGCATCGGCCACAGGGACTTTTTTCTTTAGACAATTTTATAAGTCTATACCAGATGAACTACTAGAAGCCGCAAAAATTGATGGTGCAAATAGTTGGCAATTTTTTGTAGATATACTGGTTCCTCTATCACGAACGATGATGGCTGCACTTTTTATAGTTATGTTTATTGTTGGTTGGAACCAATATCTATGGCCAATCATGATGACAACTGAACCACAATACCAAACCATACTTCTTGGTATAAAAGAGATATATCAAAGTAATTTTGAAGGAAGTTATCTTCCCGAATTCAATAGGGCATTTGCTATTATAATTTTAGCCTTAGTTATACCAGTTTTAGTTGTAATTCTTTTACAAAGATGGTTTGTCAAAGGCCTAGTAGATTCAGATAAGTAAGGAAAAAAATGTCATATTTAGATATAAAAAATGTCACAAAAAGTTACGATAAAAACAATATAATCATAAAAAATATAAATTTATCTGTTGATAAAGGAGAGTTTTTAGTTGTAGTTGGACCTAGTGGTTGCGGTAAATCTACACTACTTAGAATGGTTGCTGGACTAGAAAGTATAAATAGTGGTGAGATAAAGATAAATGGAGATATTGTAAACGACATCTCTCCATCAAATAGAGATATAGCAATGGTTTTTCAAAACTATGCTCTGTACCCACACATGAATGTTGAGAAGAATTTATCATATGGTCTCAAAAATAGAAAAGTTTCAAAAAATATAATTGCATCAAAAGTTAAAGTTATAGCAAAGTTATTACAAATAGAAGAGCTACTGAAAAGAAAACCCAGTGAACTTAGCGGTGGACAAAAGCAAAGAGTTGCTATGGGTAGAGCCATCATAAGAGAGCCTAAAATCTTTTTATTTGATGAGCCCCTGTCTAACCTTGATGCAAAATTGAGACATACGATGAGAATAGAGATACGAAAACTGCATGATAAACTAAAAATTACATCTATCTATGTTACGCACGATCAAGTTGAAGCAATGACATTAGCGGATAGAATAGTTGTTATAAACAAAGGGGTTATAGAGCAAATTGGTACTCCAGAAGAGATATATAACAATCCTAAAACTCTTTTTGTATCAAAATTCATGGGAACACCTCCTATGAATATCTTTACATGTAAAATAGAAAATAAAAATATTATTTTTCTAAATAAACAGATAAAAGTAGACAAAAATATAAATATTAAAGAAGTTTTCTTAGGAATAAGAGCTGAAGATATATCTTTAGTTCCAAGAGATAACACGGTGAAACTCTCAATAAATATAGAAATGATTGAAAGATTAGGAAGCGAAAATCTTATATACACAACACTGGACAATCATGAGTTTACAATCAAAACAAATACTCCCATAGATAAAAATTTATCTTCAATTGATATTTATATCCATATTGACAAGATGTACTTATTTTCAAAAGAAGATGACAGGCAAATCAATGATGCAAAACTATATTTATAAGCTTTGCAAAAGCCACATGAAAGATCAGCTAGAGATTATTAAAATGAATAGCGATAAAAAAATTGAAATTTCAATAAAAGATGCTAAAAATTAAGCAAAAAAAACCGTCCTAATAATTTAGGACGGAATTATAAGCTAATAATGCTTAGTAATTACTTACTTAGCTACTGCTTCTTTTAAAGATTTTCCAACTTTAAATTTTGCAACAGTTGTTGCTGGAACATCAACAGTTCTATCTGTACCAGGTACTTTTGCTGTTCTAGCAGCTCTTGCTGCAGTTGAGAATGTACCAAAACCAATAAAGCTAATAGCTTCACCTTTAGATAATGTTTCAGTAATTGTTTCTAGTGATGCGTCAACAACACACTTTGCGTCTTTTTTTGATAAACCAGATTTTGCAGCAACTGCATCGATAAATTCAGCTTTGTTCATGTTTGGAACTCCTTGTGTAATTTTAAATATGTGATACTTTATAGTATATAAACTTTAAAATAGCTAAAAATAGGGGTTTTAAGGGAATAAATTTACTAAGTAACGTTTAAAATGATGATTTTATGCTCAGAAGACGACAACTGTTCTCTAAAACGGCAGCTTTTTTAATAAGATTATTTATGTTTCGCTCAAAGATATACACGCCAACACCTTTAATAATTATAATGTTTGTATCGTTTTGCTTAAAATACTTTACGATCTCAATGGCATTGCGATCGTACCAGGTGGTAAAATCCCCAGGGTCATACACGGCTATATTTCCTAGTAATGTTTGTCCAAAGTAGTCTTCAAATTCAATATGATCATGTTCTAATGAATAGGCACTTGTGTATGGAGGCATACCAAATGCAATATACTTTGCTTCATGGATATGCGTATAAATAGATGAATGAATATGGGAATCAACACTGGAGATATTCCATCGGTAATCGGGTTTACCTAAAGTTAGCTCACATAAAGAATCCTCATCTATCTCATCAAAAATTGCATTTCGTTTATTGATAATAAAACTTTCATGCCCAACTTTAAGCGATATGGCACCATGATAAATACCAAAAAAGTTTTTACGAAAGAGGGTCAATGAAATATTTGACAGCATTTTGGATATGTTTTGTTCGATCACTTTATCGCCTTAAAATAATAGTTTAGCTATTATACATATAATACTATTAATTAAGGCTTTGTATGGAAATACCACATATACCTGTTTTGTTTGATGAAGTTATAGAGTGTTTTGACGATCTTGAGGATGGTTTTATAATTGATTGTACATTAGGATACGGTGGACATTCAAAAGGAATTTTAGAACACAATCCAAACATACAACTTATTGCTAATGATCAAGATGATACCGCATTAAATTTTAGTGCCCAAAGACTCAAAGAGTATAGTTCTCGTATTGAGTTTAATAAAGGCAACTTTGAACACGTTATCGAAAAGTTTTCAACGTATCCTATTCGAGGTATTTTAGCGGATATTGGGGTATCTTCACTGCAGTTGGATGAACAAACGCGTGGTTTTGGATTTAACAGTGACGTTTTGGATATGCGTATGGATCAAGATTCAGATTTAAGTGCACGTGATGTGGTCAATAATTATTCTCAAGTTGATTTGGAAAAGATTTTAAAAGAGTATGGTGAAGTTAAAGAGTATAAGAAGGTA
>JAYEFX010000235.1:0-6849 GCA_034658775.1 Campylobacterota bacterium | reverse complement strand
TGCAACTACAGTTCTTAATCGAAAAATTGCAGAAAAAGGTATTTATCCTGCGGTTGATCCATTGGATTCAACTTCACGAATCTTAAGTGCAGATGTATTGGGTGCAGAGCATTACGATACAGCTCGTGGTGTTCAATCATTATTACAAAAGTATAAAGATCTTCAAGATATTATTGCAATTCTTGGTATGGATGAGCTTTCTGAAGCGGATAAACTTGTGGTTGATCGTGCACGTAAAGTAGAAAAATACTTATCTCAGCCATTCTTTGTTGCTGAAGTATTTACTGGATCTCCAGGAAAATACGTAGAACTTGCAGATACAATTGCAGGATTTAAAGGTATTATCGAAGGTAAATATGATGATCTTCCTGAAGGTGCATTTTATATGGTTGGTGGAATTGATGAAGTTATCGCCAAAGCTGAAGGTATGAAATAATCATAAAGGGTTAACGTATGGATACAATTAAATTATCAATAGTTACACCAAATGGAGAGATCTTCAATGATGACGTTAAAACAGTAACACTTCCAGGAAAAGAGGGAGAGTTTGGTGTTTTAGCAGGTCATGCATCGTTGGTATCTACATTAAGCGTAGGTGTTATTGTGATTGAACAAGCTGATTCAACTCAAGCAGTTGCTATTAACTGGGGACATGTAAAAGTGTCTGAAGACAGCATAGATGTCTTAGTTGATGGTGCTGTTGCCTTAACGGGTGGAGATGAATCAGATATTGCTCAAAAACTTGAAGAAGCAAAAAGTTTGGTTAATGCAGTTCAGGATTCAAATGTTTCCATGGCTGCAGTTGAAGCAAAAATTACTTCATTTGCATAAGACATGACAAATACAGTTTTAGACTATTTAAGCAATGGAAGTGCGATTACCTATTTGGTATTGGCACTTTTGTCGTTTTATTTTATCTTGGTTGTTTGGATTTTTGTGTACAAATACTTAAGTGTATCAACACAATCAGACAATGAAAAAAAGTCTTTAGAATCTTTATTAAACAGAAGTTCTGTGGTTTCACCTTTGTCAAAACTTTCAAAGTGCATGAACAACAGTAAAAATTCTAAAGAGTTATTTAATGCTTGTGAAATAACCATCATCAAAGATGCTTCATCGGGTATATCGTGGCTTTCAATTGTTGCCTCAACGGCTCCATTTATTGGATTGTTTGGTACGGTTGTGGGTATTTTAGAATCGTTTGCAAAATTTGCAGATGAGGAAAAAGTATCCTTTGCAGTGATTGCTCCAGCTATCTCTGAAGCATTGGTTGCAACGGCTGCTGGTATATTTGTTGCAATTTTTGCGTATACTTTTCATCAAATTTTAACTCGAAAAGTTTTCGAGCTTAATACTTATCTTAAATCGCAATCAGAAATTTTAATCTCTAGGGGTTAGAGTGTATGATTTTAATCAAAAACCGGAATTAAATGTCACCCCACTTGTGGATGTGATGTTGGTTTTACTGGCTATTTTAATGGTTACAGCTCCGGTAATTGAGTTTGAAGAATCGATCAATCTTCCAAAAGGAAGTAAGAGTAAACAGATCTCACAAATCAAAAAAATAGATATTTTAGTCACTAAAAATAGAACCGTGTTGATGAATAAATCAAAATATGCTTTTGATGCTTTTGCAGACAGTTTTACCCTTTTTGCTCAAAATCAAGATCGAAAGACACCCATTCATATACGAGCTGAAAAAACATTGATGTACGATGATATTATCTATATCTTACGAACCGTTAAATCAGCAGGATTTACTAAAGTTGCTCTAATCACGGATGGATAAAGCATGAGTGATCGTAGCTATTTTTATCTTTCCGCATTTATCTCTTTAGGTTTATATGCCTTTTTCATACTGCTGTTCATGTTGTATTTACGTGAAACAAAAATTCAAAAAATATCATCTTTTTCTAAAAATACAGTGATTCAACTTGATATTATGATCGATCCTAAAAGTCTTGAGAAAAATAAACCAGCTCCTAAGCAACCTAAAAAAATTGTCAAAGAAGAGGTTGTTGTAAACACTTCAATAAACAAAACAAAAACGGCCGATTTTAAATCTCTTTTTGCTAATGTTAAAACCAGCAATAAAAAAGTGGTGGAAAAAGAGGTGGACAACACCAAGGTTAATCCTCAAACGACACGCTTTAAAGCAAAGTTTGTACGTGAAAAACGAAACGATAATATCAATCTGTCCAAAACACTTAACCGTGTATCTACAAGTTCTTCAAAACTCAGTATGAGTCCACAAAGTGTGCATAAAAATGATCCCTATTATTCTAAAATATATGAGATCATCTCAAGTCGATGGAACCCTATGTTTATCATTGATGGACTTAAATCTGTGGTGATTGTAACAATAAACAATCAAGGAAATTTTAGCTATCGTATCAAAAAGCGTTCGAGTGATTCTGTTTTTAATGATTCATTAATACAGTTTCTCAATTCGCAAACTTCACAGCATTATCCACCTTATGAAAAGGGTAATAAAACGAATATTGAAGTAGTATTTAAATCCAAAGGATAAAAAATGATTAAAAAATTGCTTGTTGTACTTGTGTTTATGCAATCTTTATTTGCTATTGATGCAACCATGGAGATTATTAAAAAAGCAACAAATTTGCCTATAGTAGCCATAACGGTAAGTAATCAAAGTATTGATCAGAATATCTCTGCTAAAATGAAAAAAATGATTATTCAAGATCTAGCTGTTAGTGGACACTTTAATGTTTCTGATGTGCAGTTTAGTGCATCGCACATGCAACTTCCTGATTTTACAACCCTTAAAGAGGCGAATGTGGATCTGTTTTTGATTATCAATGGTTATGAAGAGTTGGGAAAACTCAATCTAAACTACAAATTGTTTGATCTAAATGCTCAAAGCATGGTACTGAATAAACAGATCTCAACCAATAAACGAAATCGATACCCTTTTTTAGCGCATAAAGCAAGTATTGGAATCAATCAATATTTTGATGCACCCAGTATTGATTGGATGGATAAATTTGTGATTTTTTCACGCTACACAGCTGCTAAAAAAAGTGAAATTGTGATTGCTGATTATACTTTGACTTATCAAAAAGTGGTGATCAAAGGTGGACTGAATCTTTTTCCAAAGTGGGCAACAGCGGCACAAAAAAGCTTTTATTATACTACGTACAATAAGTTTTTACCCACAGTGTTAAATTACAATATCTATACGGGAAAGAAAAAATACATTACAAAAAGTGATGGTATGATTGTGTGTTCGGATGTAAGTCAAGATGGGACAAAATTGCTCTTAACCATGGCACCCAATGCACAGCCAGATATTTATGAGTTTAATACCAAAACAAAAAAAGCAAAAAGATTGACCCGATATAGCGGTATTGATGTGGGAGCGCAATATGTTGAAAACGATACAAAGTTTGTGTTTGTTTCAGATCGCTTGGGAAAACCAAATATTTTTGCAAAAGGTGTAGGTTCAAGAGCGATAGAACGATTGGTGTATCATGGAAAAAATAACAACTCAGCTACTACGTACAAAGATTATATTGTTTACACAAGCAAAGAGGGTGCTGGAATATTTAATTTGAATTTGATCTCAACACAAAGTGATTTTTTACGACCTTTGACCATGACGGGTAAGAATCAATTTCCTAAATTCTCTGCTGATGGGGAAACGATTATATTTACAAAAGAGGTAAATGGACGCAGCTCTTTGGGTATAATACGGCTAAATTACAATAAATCATTTTTATTTCCATTAAAAAGTGGAAAATTGCAGTCAATTGACTGGTAACAAGGGTAGTTTTTAAGTTATTTTTAAATAAAATAGTAAAAAAGTTTTAAAGGAAAAATATGACAAACACAAACATTCTAACGGTTGGTAAGAAATTGAGCTTTTATGCATTGATTGCAGCAGCAGTTACTTTTACGGGTTGTAGCCAAAAGCAAGTTGAGCCAGAAGCTCCAAAAGAGGTAAAACAAGAGGTAAAACAAGAGCCACTTGATCAAGTTGTAACTTCAAATGAAACAGTAATGACAGATGCTTCTATTATCAGTTCAGTGAATAATATTCACTTTGCATTTGACAAATATAATTTAACGGATGCTACAAGAATGCAAACGACAAACAATGCAAGTGCATTGGCAAACTTAAAAAACAATGGTGTTAAGCTTGAAGGTAACTGTGATTCATGGGGAAGCGATGAGTACAACTTTGCATTAGGTCTTAAAAGAGCTAAATCTGTAAAAGATGCTTTGGTTGCTGAAGGGATCAATGCAAACTACATCTCTACTGTATCTTACGGTGAGAGTAACCCTATTTGTGAAACTGATGATGAAGCATGTAGAGCACAAAACAGAAGAGTTGAATTTAAATTAGGTCGATTACAATAATCTTTCTATGATTCGAAAAGCTTTCTTATTAACTGCACTATTAGTTTGCAGTCATGCCCAAGAGGTTTCAGTGTTTGGCGCTGGAAACCTCGATTCGGCTAAGCCTTATGGTTTAACTTCCAGTGAAAAATACATCTTAAAAAACAAGCAAAAATTAGGTTCTATTGATAGTAAAGTCAAAGGGGTACACAGCTCTATTGATCTGTTGAATGAACGTATTGATGGTATTGAATCAATTTATGAATCAGACAGTCAAAAGCTTAATAAAGCCGTACGCGAAGTTAATAAAATAGTTGAAGATAAAGATACACAAACTCAAGAGATTGCAGATATCAAAAGTGTGCTAACACAATTGATGCAGATGCAAGAGGATAACAATGCTCAAAATGGAAGAAATATCGCTGCGCTTAAATCATCCATTAAAAAACTGACAAAATTGGTTAATAAAATTAACAGCAATTATATTTCAGCAAAAGAGTTTGAAAGCAACATGCAACAATTCTCTAAAAGTGGTAATGTTAAAACGGTAAAAACCAAAAATAAAACAACTAAATCTTCAAAATCTAATATTGACTCTACAAAATCAAGTAAAGAGTTGATGAGTGATGCTAAAGCACACTTTAAAAAACAATATTACAAGCATGCTATACCTATTTTTGAAGCATTAATAGATAAAAATTACAAACCAGCAGAATCGAACTTTTATTTAGGTGAGATTTGGTATTATCGAAAAAAATATAAAGATGCTATAGCATATTATAAAAAATCTGCGATGTTGTACGACAAAGCAACATGGATGCCAAAACTGCTATTGCACAGCGCAATTGCTTTTGAAAAAACAGGTGACATTGATAATGCATCGAGTTTTTACAGTACACTTATAGAAGTGTATGGAGATTCTCCAGAAGCCAAAACTGCTAAGCAAAAATTATAAAATCAAACAATTTAAAGGAAAAAAATGTCAGTAGAAATTAGTAAAGTTATATCAATCGAGTACACACTTAAAGATGCAAACACAGGTGAACAATTGGATTCAAACGTTGGTGGACATCCATTGGAGTTTATCTCTGGAAAAGATCAAATTATCCCAGGACTTGAATCAAAACTTGTTGAGATGGAAGCTGGATCAAGTGCAGATGTACTTGTGACTCCAGATAATGCATACGGTGAATACAACGATGAAGCGGTACAATCATTGCCAAAAGAGCAATTTGCAGGTGTTGAACTGGAGCAAGGTATGACTCTATACGGAACTGGTGAACAAGGTGAAACAGTACAAGTATTGGTTAAATCATTTAACGATACCGAAGTTGAGATTGATTACAATCATCCAATGGCTGGACGAACATTAATGTTTACTGTGGCTATTTTATCAGAACGTGCAGCAACTGAAGAAGAGGTTGAAACGGGTGTAGTTGGTGGAGTAGCAGCTATGGGTGGTAGCTGTTGTTCAAGCGAAGGTGCTGAGCATGAACACAAACACGATAACGGTAAAGATGGCGGATGTTGTGGTGGCGGAAGCTGTAGTTAAGCTATGCATAAAAAGCAATGATGAACTTTAAACAGTTTATCGTTGCTTTTTTTTTCTTCAAAAATTGTTATTTGACTTTATGATTGTATCCATAAATTCAAATTAGAGTTTTTAATAAGGATAAACACAGATGAAAAAAGTAGCATTTATATTTCCAGGGCAGGGTTCTCAAAAAGTTGGTATGGGAAAAGATTTTTTCGACAACAGTGAGATTGCAAAAGATATGATTCAAAATGCAAGCGATCGTTTAGGAATTGATTTTGAAAATTTATTGTTTGAGCAAAATGATAAACTGGGTCAAACACAGTTTACTCAACCAGCAATCTTACTTGTGTCGTGCATCGCATTAGAGGTGTTTAAAGCACAATGTGACGTTCAGCCTGAGTTTGTGTTGGGTCACTCTTTGGGTGAATTTTCAGCCTTGGTTGCTAGTGGTGCTATTAATTATCTTGATGCGCTTGAGTTGGTGTATAAACGTGGATTGTTTATGACTGAAGCATGTGCTGGAGCAGGTGCTGGTATGATGGCACTGGTTGGTCTTGATGATGCTACGGTTGAAAGCATGACAGCAGCTCAAAGAGATCAAGGGAAACAGATCTGGGCAGCAAACTACAATATGGACGGTCAAATTGTGGTTGCAGGGATCAAAGCGGATCTAGAATCATTAGTTGATACCTATAAAGAAGCTGGAGCAAAAAGAGCTTTGGTTTTGGACATGAGTGTGGCGAGTCATTGTGAACTTTTAAATTCTGCAGTAGAACAACTCAATCCATTTTTAAATGACTTTGTAAGCAACGATTTTGATGTACGTGTTATATCCAATGTGACAGCTGAAGCATACAACAGTAAAGAAGAAGCGGTTGATCTACTTGGAAAGCAATTGACTTCACCTGTAAAATATAAACACTCAATTGCTGCAAATGCTGCAGATGTAG
>JAYEFX010000234.1:0-7035 GCA_034658775.1 Campylobacterota bacterium | reverse complement strand
AAAGCCTTAAAAAATTTTTACAACTAACAAAGGATCTGTCATAGATATTTTTCAATCCATTATCTTAGGTATTATTGAAGGTATTACCGAATTTTTACCCATCTCTTCAACCGGGCATCTTATTGTAGCAAGTGAATTTTTAGGTATTGATCAAAATAATATTACAAAAGCTTATGAAGTTATTATCCAATTTGCAGCAATATTAGCCGTAGTATTGTGCTACAAAGAAAAATTTAGCATCAAAAAAATTGAATTGTGGAAAAAAATCACCTTAGCTTTTATCCCCATTGGTGCAGTTGGGTACATCTTTGCAGATGTGGTTAAAGCGATGTTTTCTATCCAGATTGTTGCTGTGATGTTTATTGTTGGAGGAGTGGTATTTCTTATTGTTGAAAAATACTATGATGAATCCAAGCACACCGTAAGCGATGTGGAGCAAGTCAGCTACAAACAAGCTTTTTACATAGGGCTTGCCCAAATTTTTGCTCTGATTCCAGGAACAAGCCGAGCGGGGAGCTCTATCATTGGGGCTATGCTAGTGGGGCTTAATCGAAAAGCCAGTGCAGAATTCAGTTTTTTATTGGCTTTTCCTGTGATGTGTGCAACAACAGGATACGATCTGCTTAAACACTATAAAGATTTTACCGATGCTAATTTATTGGTTTTAGGAGTTGGTTTTGTTACTGCTTTTATTGTAGCGCTTATCTCTATTAAATTATTTTTAAAATTTTTAGAAAATTTTACCTTTGTGGCTTTTGGAGTTTATCGAATCGTTTTTGGACTTATACTGCTGATGCTGATTTAAAACCATTACAGTATCGAAAAATCAACCGTTACCTCATCTAGTTGTGATGAATCTAAATTTTTTACTACGTATTCTATATGAAGATTATTGTCCACTATAAATTTTAACAACTCTGCGTCAATCTCGTTTTTAAGAGCTTTGTCATGCAAAATACCCATTGCTGTATTTAAAGTATTGGCTTTTTTGTAAGGACGATCATGTGCTAAGATTGCTTCAAATATATCCGCAATAGCTAGAATTCTACTCTCAAAACTTATCTCTTTACCGTGAAGATTCTTAGGATACCCTCCCCCACATAGCTTTTCATGATGGGCTCCCGCAATTTTTGGAACATTTCTAAGTCGTTTAGGGAAGGGTAAGGATTCCAGTATATCAATACTGATTTGAGCATGCTCATTAATAACCTCACGCTCTTGTTTATTCAAAGTACCATGTAAAACACTTAAATTATAAACCTCATCTTCGTGCAATAGTGGCTGAGGAACGCCATTTAGAGTAAGCGTTTTTTGGGAAATAGTATGAATACGTTGTATCTCTTCATCATCTATTCTTCTATTTCCTAAGTTTATTATCTCTATAAATTTTAAATCTTGATCTGTGTTTTGCAACTGCTCTTCATAGTGTTCAAGTGATATTACATCTTTTAAATAATCAATCTCAAGCTCTTTTTTATACAATTCAAAACGTACTTGAATCAGCTCAATACTGTCCATTACTTTTTGCAACTTAGACGATTTATTGATAATATGCTCAGGCGTTGTTATTTTACCAATATCATGCATCCATGCTGCTATTTTTAATTGTTTCAATTCATCAGAATTAAAAAACTTGTGCTTATAAGTCCCTTGACTTTTATTAATAGCCTCAGCAATCATTGAACTGATTTGAACTACATTTTTAATATGTCCACTGGTGTGTTTGGATTTTTTTTCAATAATTGTTGCAATCGATTCCATGTATGCATCTAAAAAGTTTTCAAGGTCAGCAATCAGCTTTGTATTACTAATACTCACAGCAACTTGTGAAGCCATGGATAAGATCAAATCTTCATCCTCGGGTGAAAATTCTATAATATTACCTTTTTCATCAAGTTTGTTGATCAGTTGCATCACTCCAATTACATCGCCATCTTGGTTGATCATGGGTACTAAAAGCATTGATTGAGTTTGATATCCAGTAGCATCATCAAAACTTTTTGGTCCTTCAAAATCTTTCCATGGGTAGGCATACACATCTTGAATATTAAACATTGTTTTTTTTGTTGCACATCGAGCAGCAATGGTCGTGATATCCACATCTCCCTTCTCATCATATAACGCTAAGTTCTCCCAACGAATATTTTCATCTTCCCCACCTATACTAAGCTCTAACGAGCTGGTTTGAACAATAGAAAATTGCAAATATTGTTCATCCTCACTCATAAGATAGATCGTTCCAGCATCTGCTTTACACAGTTGTTTTGCACCCTTAAGAACTTTATTCATCACTTGATTGATATCTTTTTGACCACTTAAGGAGCTTCCAATCTCGTTGAGTTTTTGAATTTGACGTTTCTTAGAATGAATATTATGAAAGACAACACAACTGGACAGATCAATAATATCTTCACTTTGCATCACACTTCCATTGTTTAACAAAACTTCATAGTCATCCAACTCTTGAATAATTTCATTAATATAATACGGCTTTAAGTGATTTACCATGATTTTCACATCATCACGTTTTAGGTATTTCAACTCTTCATGAAGCAGTTTTGGGGTTAAATGCTTACTCTCAAATGCCAATTTATCAAAGCGAGATGGGAAAGACACGTCAACCATCACGGCTTTAATATTTAAGTTTTCATTCACTTCATCCCAAATATCTCTACAACAATAGGTATCAGATGTTAATAATATTGATTCTTCATTTTTAGCAATGACATATCCACAACTTGAAGATGTATGATTGTTTTGAATTGCTTTAAGAGAACAATCCTTCAATCTAACCGTTTGATTTATTCGTATAGGATGAAAAGTAACCGCATAATCATCACAACGCGTAAGTTTTATTTCAGAAAAATCTGGCCAAATTTCCCAATTAAATATATTCTTTTTTATGATTTGTATTGTTTCTGATGTAGCATACACATGAAGTGTTTGATCTCTACTTTCAAAAAAAGAATCAATAAAAAAAGGTAAATCTGCAAGATGATCCAAGTGGGCATGCGTGATAAAGATATGATTAATATGTCTTGATTCATCACCTAGGCTGTACAATATATTTCCAGCATCAATTATAACTTCAGGTGTAATTTGAATACAGGTTTGGTCAAGATCAATACTTTTACTGCCACTTGCACCTAAAATTCTTATCGTATTTTTCATTTTCCCTCAGTATGTTATAATAGTTATTATTTATTATATCTATTTTTGCTATAATTATCCTTTATATTAGGCAAAGGTTACCCCTATGAAGCAAATTCTTAAGCAAGTCTCTTTTTATATTATTGGTTCTTTAGTCGTTACCCTAGTATTGTCCGTTTTTTATGTCTATTCACCTGCACGATTCAGTACTTTTGACAACAATTTACGTGATTTTTATTTTTCTACTCGAGGGGAATTACCAAAAAGTAATAATGTTGTCATAATAGATATTGACGAACGTGCTTTAAACAGCTTTGGTCAGTGGCCTTGGGGAAGAGATTTGGTGGCTAATTTAGTTAGTAACCTCAATAAAGCTGAAGTGGGTATCATCGGTTTTGATATTATATTTGCTGAAAAAGATAAAACCTCCCCATCCAATGTGCTCAAACTATTTCCTCTTGATACCAAGGGGATGGATATTCCAAATTTTGATGAAATTTTTGCACAAACACTAAAACAAGTTCCCGCTATTCTAGGGTATCAATTTTCATTGCAAGACAATAACCACATGAGACTGAAAACTCCTAATATTCCTGCAATTTTTATAGAAAAAAATAAACCCTCCAACAATACAATGTTGGTTAAAGCACATGGAACCATTTTAAACATACCCTTATTGCAAGATAGCGGTTATTCCAGTGGTTTTGTGAACAATATTCCTGATATATCAGGGGTAACACGAAGTGTGCCTTTACTGATTCAATTTAAAGAGCAAATTTTTCCATCCTTAAGTTTAGAGATCATTCGCAATATCTTAGGTGCACATAATGTGATTGTGAATTATGATCAAAACGGCATTGTCAATATTCAACTCGATCAGCTTACCATCCCTACAGATATGCACGGTAGACTTCTAATCAATTATCGTGGTTATGAAAAGCATTTTCAGTACATCTCCGCGTACGATATCCTAAACAATAATTTTGACAAAAAACAGCTTGAAGGTAAAATTGCACTTATTGGAACAAGTGCAGCTGGTCTATTTGATCTGCGTGCCACACCCTTTGAATCAATTTTTCCAGGCGTTGAGATCCATGCGAATGCTATTGATAATATGCTTATAGAAGATTTTATCGCCATCCCCTCTTGGGCACATGGTGCCAATATTGTGCATATTTTTATTCTCTCTTTTTTAATCATACTTATTATAGGCTTAAGCCCTTTTTATATCTACATCCCTGCAATCGTATCCATTATCATTGCAGACAGTGCATTGCTGTATTGGGGGCTATTCACTTATGGAACTGTTTTAAATCTTTTCTTTCCTATTTTATCCATTGTATTGGGTATCATTGTTGCTATTGGGATCAAGTATTTTTTTCAAACCAAACAAACCCAACACATTAAATCAAAATTTTCCTCAAAAGTATCCAAAGATGTCATGAATGAGTTGCTTAAAAATGAGGGTTCAAATATTCTAAAAACAGCCAAAAAAGAGGTGACTGTATTTTTTAGCGATATTCGAGGATTTACCACTATTTCTGAACAAATTTCTGATTCAAGTAAACTGGTACAATATCTGAATAACTACATCAATCCCATGAGCCAAATTATAACCAAACACCATGGAACCATCGATAAATATATTGGGGATTCTATTATGGCGTATTGGAATGCACCATTGGATCTAGAAAATCATTGTGAAAAAGCCGTAGACAGTGCTATCGAGCAAATTTTGTATTTAAAAACAATCAATACCCAACTTCAAGAAAATCAACTCCCTTCATTGAATATTGGGATTGGAATACATACTGGGGTTTGCACTGTAGGTGAAGTTGGTAGTATTCAACGAAATGATTATACCATTATGGGAGATACGGTAAATACAGCTTCGCGCCTAGAAAGTTTATGCAAAGAGTATAAAGTTAATATTATCATATCCCAATCCATCAAAGAGCAACTTCATAAATCGTATAACTTACGCTACTTAGATAATGCATCCATTCGAGGGAAAAAGGAAAAAGTAAATATTTATGAGGTGATTGTTGATTAGAATTTATAGGTTAAATTCAATCCTGTTTGAATACGTTCATAATCAAAAATAGCCAAATTTGATCGATTTTTTATACTCAAGACACTTAATACTGCATACGTATTAAATTTTGCTAATGCATACGATAGATTTGCGTACGCAGTATATTGTCGATCAAAACGATTAAGATCACTCTCATAATCTGTTCGCAGATACGCAGTATGAATACTGGCATTTAAAGATTTTGTAAAAGCCTTAAAATATCGTACATTTACCCCTTTTTGCACATTTGAATAACTTTGAATTTTACTGTTTTCTCTAAGATAATCAAATCCAAGATCAACATAACTGCTCTGATCTAATAAATATCGATGGGAGGGAGATAGTCCCAATGAATTCATCTTTCGATTTGAATTTTTATAGTAATTCTTTTCACGTAAGAGCAATTTCAGATCCACTGATGATTTTTTACTGTACTGATAACTTAATTTGGGCATTAAAGCAATATATCGTGAATAGTATCTATCTTCATGTCCAATTTTCATAGCGTTTAACACTAAAGGCACAACATAACTTAAAGAATTGTCTTTAAACAATAATGCACTGGAAAAATATCCACTCATCGAATCTAAAGAATCCAAACCTTGATAATCATTCACGTTTACCCCAAAACTATTACGCCACAATAGTACATCATTTTTATACGTATGGTGCATGTTTACACCATATTTAAAAACAGTGTCACTTGTGGCTTTATCAAATATTGCTCCCCTTAATAAAGGATCATTTTCATCTTGAGGTCCAACATTTGCATTTGAGTCATAAACATACCCTACGTTAAATAATGCTGCAAACTTTTGTTCTTGTTTTTGGTTAATCTGATGTAAAAATTGATCAATATTATCTTGGACATTTTGAGGGGGATTAGAGCTTTGCACCAGGATTAGTAACTCTTTAGTTTTGGCTAAATCATTTTTTTCATAATAACACTTTGCTAGATCCAACCTTACACGGTGTGCTTGCGGATCATCTTTTAAAAGCTTTTCATAAAAAAAGATCGCTTCATCTATTTTTCCCAATTGATGTGCGCTTAGACCCAATAGATACAAACTTTGATTGTTTGTGGCATTTAACACATGCACCCCATGCAATAAAACATACGCTTTAGTATAATTCTTTTGCTTTATTAAAGCAGACGCATCAAGATTTATCTGTTTTATATCTTTAGCACTAAGCGTTGCAATTAAAAGCAGAACGATACAAAAAGATCTTATCATCGATTATTGCTTTCCATTAAAAATACCCGTAGCTCTATTCCCATCTTTCGTTAATTCCCAATCGCCACCAATCTCTTCGGCATTGGGCCCATAAAATTTACCACTAATAGTACCATCTGTTATTGTTGCTCCATTTACCAGTTCTCCTGAAAAACTACTCGACGCACGGGTAATAGTAGTATCGTTTAAATGAGCTTGAACAAAAGATGATCCACTATCTTGATATTTCATGTGCAATGTTCCTGACATAGTATTATCACTAAAATTTGCTGTGACACTAGATGTTCCATCAATTTCCCTGTAGCCAGCATCATACACAGAACCATGAACGCTTCCATTATAGGTTACTGTCCCAGTCCCTGGTAAATCATCACTTGCTGTTGTATCGCCACTAATCCAATGATTATAATCCAATATCTCATTACCCTGTGATATCGTCCATGTTCCCCATGTTGTATAATCATTATTGCCTAAAGTATTTTGTGTTTCTACAATAGGGTCAGGCATAAAAGGGAGAAATGGTATTGCTATTGGCTCAGGTTCAGTTGGTTCTGGTTGTATTGGCTCAGGTTCAGT
>JAYEFX010000233.1:0-26424 GCA_034658775.1 Campylobacterota bacterium | reverse complement strand
TAAATACAAGACACCACACGCTAGAATTGCTCCCAAGATCTGTGCGATTATATAACCAACAAGATACTTTTTTTCAAACTCTTTTATATAAACAAACGCAATTGTCACGGCAGGATTCATGTGTGCACCACTGATATGTCCAAAAGTATAAATCATCGCTGTGACAACAAAACCAAAAACCAATGCAATACCAATATGTCCCATTGCACCTGTTAATGTTTCTATCACAATTGCACCACAACCCGCAAAAACCAAAATAAACGTTGCTATAAACTCAACAACATAATTTTTATGAATCATTGATCTTCCTTATGTTTGAGTGAACATCTATTTTGTTTACTAGGTATGTCCAATTGTAAATACCCTATCTCTTTAAGTATTGATTGTCGAAAATTATCAAGTGGTGTTCGAATACTGTAAAACGCCCATCTTCCTTGACGTTGAACTTTTAAAAACCCAGCTTCTTTGAGTATTTTTACATGTCGTGATACACGAGACTGAATCATATCAAAAGAATTTTCTATATCGCATACACACACTTCACCATTAATATCAATAAAGTGTAAAATTTTTAATCTGCTGTGATCATTCAATGATCCAATTGTTTTTAAAAAAACATCCATTTTCTACCTTAGTTTTTAATTGAGATGAAGTATAACACAATTAGATTAATATATCAAGATATATTGATGTATTAATCTATAAAAAAAAGAAAACCTGTATTGGGTTTTCTTTTTTACAGTATTATTTGATATACGCTTTAATGATTTTTTGCTCTTTAACTGGTTTATCTCGATATCCCACTTGAACATTTTCAAGTTTTTTAACCGTATTCATTGATTCCTTGCTTACGTAACCAAAAATTGTGTGCTTCCCATTAAGCCATGATGTAGGCACCGTGGTGATAAAAAATTGACTTCCATTGGTATTGGGCCCTGAATTGGCCATTGCTAAAATTCCTGATCGATCAAACACTACATTTGGGGCAAATTCATCCGCAAAAGGTTTATTCCATATAGATTTTCCACCCATACCTGTGCCCGTTGGATCTCCACCTTGAATCATAAACTGTCGAATAATACGGTGAAAAATAAGTCCATCATAATATCCATTTTTGACATGCGTTGCAAAATTTTCTACCGTTTTTGGTGCCAAATCAGCACGCAACTCAATCTCTATCTTTCCTTGTGTCGTTTCCAATACTGCAACAGGATTTGCTGCAAATACCAACGAACTTAAAAAGCTTAGTAATACCACTATTTTTTTCATCTGTTTCCTTTATGAACTTTTATATTTTGAAAAGATTCTACCATAAGATACTTAAAAAAGTGTCGGTTGATCCTCTAAAGCTTTGAGTTTAAAACTCTTACGATGCAGTGAAGAGTAACCATATTTTTTTATCATCGCAACATGCAACTTAGTACCATAGCCTTTGTGCTTTTCAAAGCTGTATTGTGGAAAATCTTCTGCTATTTTTAGCATGTAACGATCACGTGTAACTTTTGCCAAAATTGAAGCTGCACTTACCTCTTTGACTGTGGCATCTGCTTTAATCTTATGTTGCAAAGTGCTTATTCCAAATGAGGTATTACCATCCATAAGGTATTCTTTAGCATCAATATTTTTCATAATCTCTTCAATAGAGTTTTTTAGGGCTTTACTCAAACCAATTTCATCAATGAGATCATTGGAAGTTGATACTATATGATAGTAGCTGTTGTGAACAATTTGCTCATACAATATTTCGCGTTTTTTTTCAGTCAACTTCTTAGAATCATCCAGACCCTTAATGCTTTTTTTAAACACAACTCCTGCAACTACCAATGGTCCAGCTAATGGTCCACGCCCCGCTTCGTCTATTCCACACAACATTTAATACCTTTTTATTACAACTAATGCTATCATTACTACATATATGCGACATTTTTATTAAAATTATTATACAATACTTTTTTATTTAAAGGCTTTACATGAGACTACTCTTTATATTATTTTTAACCTTTTTTATACTTGGATGCAATGACGCAAAAGATCAGCCATTAAAAATAGGGTTTGTTGCTGGATTAAGTGGAAAATACTCTCAATTAGGCACAAGTGTACGCAATGGAGTCACTCTAGCATTTAGTCAAATAAATTATACAATCAACAATCAAAAAATTGATCTTCAAATACACGATGATAAACAAAATCCAAAAGAGGCTAAAAAAGCCATTGATCAATTTTTACAAAATGATATTAAACTGATTATTGGAAATGCAACCAGTTCGATGACTAAAATCTCATTGAACTCGATCAAAGACAAGAAGGACACAACTCTTTTTTCAGCAACTGCAAGCAGTAATATTTTCACTGCGATTGATGATAATTTTATACGTACACAAGTTGATCATACCAAGACAAAGTATAAAAACTTATCTAACTATTTAAGACAAAAGAATTATAAAAATATTTTTTTTATATACGATCCTGATAATCAATCGTATGTAAAAGATTATGAAGAAACTTTTCAAGATGTATTTATAGAACACGGGGGAAACAAATTCGTTCATTCCATAGGGATCAATGAACCTCATGATGCGATAACTGAAAAAATACAACAATCCAATGCTGATCTGATCTTAATTGTTGCTAATTCAATCGATACTGCACAAATCGTACAGTATTTAAAAGTCAACAATGTGCACACAAAAATATTATCCTCTGGGTGGGCTAAAACTTTAGATCTCATCCAAAATGGAGGATCTGCAGTAGAAGGGATGCTGTTTAACACTGGATATGATGATAATGCTTCCAATCCAGAATTTATTCAATTTAAAAAAGACTTTTACGCGCATTTTAAAAAGGAGCCATCAATATTTGCTGCTCAAGGATACGAGCTTGCACAAATTGTCCTAAAAGTACTTCAAAGCTCTTCGGATCTAACACAATTTAAACAGCAAGTACTTAAGATCAAAACTTTTAGTGGACTTCAAGGTGATATTGTATTTAACCAATACGGCGATGTCTCAAGAGATTATTTTCTTGTAGAGATAAAAAATAAAAAATTTATTCGAGTACAATAGATGAAAACAAAACGTTTTAAATCCACCATATTTAATTCGCTTATACTTTTTGCAATTGTACCTCTACTCATTTTTGGAATAATTGGTGGTTACGCCGTTTTTAAATTTCAAGAAAAATCAATTGAGCACCAACACGCACAAATTTTAAAAGAGATTCACGCACAAACAAATGAAATTATTGAGCGCATTGAAACATTGGGAAAATTTTTACAAAAACAGAACCATATAACCAACAATGCGCTGAATATATTAATGCAAACGCATGAGAATATTTCCAATATACTTATTCTAAACGCAAAAGGGCTTGTTACTAATTACACCCTGAACAAAAATAATCATATCTTTGTTGGATACGATTATTCCAATATGCCTTTTTTTACCAATATCACTGCAGATAAAAAAAATTATTGGTCAAAAACATATCTATCTAATATTGACAATCACCCAGCTATGTCGTATAGTATTAAACTCAATCCAGATCAAATAGCTATTTTCATCGTCAATTTAAAGTCACTCAATCTGTTTGCAAAGAAATTTGTCAATAAACAAAATGTGCCACTAGCAAGATTTATTGACGATGAGGGAACCTTTATTGCCCATCCCATCTTACCCAACATGGTACAAGAACGACAAAGTGTAAAAGGGAAATCAGTTTATGAAAATTTAATTTTAAAACAAAAACCCTATACTCTATTTTATTTCAATAATTTAAAAAATGAGAAATCCATTGGCATGATTGCTACTACAAAACTTGGGTGGACCATCATCATACGAGAATCTCAAGATTTTGTTTTCTCTTTATTTAAAACCAGTGCCATTTTATTTATTGTATTTTTACTTTTTTTAATTCTTTTATCAATAATTCTATCTTATCGACTCTCAAATTCAATTTTTAAACCACTCAATGATATTGAGGAAACCGTAACCCAAATTGCACAAGGAAACTACAACAAAGAGCTCACTTTTACTCCATACAAAGAGATCAATGGTCTTATTGAAGATGTTATCGTTTTACAAAACAATATTAAACAACATACCACTCAATTGCATCAACTAAACGATACATTACAGGAAAAAGTAGATAAAAAAACACATGAACTAGTAGAACTTAACAGCAACTTGGAACTACGTATTAAGGATGAAGTAGAAAAAAATAAAAAGCAAGAAAAAATTCTTTTTGAACAATCCAAAATGGCATCCATGGGAGAGATGATCGGTAATATTGCACATCAATGGAGACAACCTCTATCGGTGATTAGTACTAGTGCTAGTGGGATGAAGTTGCAAAAAGAGTTAGGAGTATTAAATGATACCCTAATGAATGAAGCAATACAGGGGATTATGACTTCAACTAAATATCTGTCCGATACTATTGATGACTTTCGAAATTTTTTTAAAAAATCAAAATATAAAGAACCTTTGAAAATTAATGATTTAATTCAACAAAGTACCAGTTTGCTGCACTCCACGCTTACCCAAAATAATATTCAACTTATTATTGAAGATTTTGATAAAGAGTTAGTCATTGAGGGCTACTTTAATGAGCTTATGCAAGCGGTGATGAATATAGTTTCAAACGCCAAAGATGCACTTAAAGATGTAGAACAACAAGATGAAAAACTTGTCATCATCTCTATTAGCAAAAATCAAGATTCAGTTATCATTTCAATCAAAGATAATGCAGGAGGGATTCCAGAAGAGATTTTATCTAAAATCTTTGAACCCTATTTTACGACCAAGCACCAAAGTCAAGGTACCGGCATTGGGTTGTACATGTCACAGCAAATTGTAGTTAATCACATGAATGGAAAACTTCAGGTTCAAAACAGTTCTTACACCTACAAAAACAATACCTATCATGGAGCTGTGTTTGAACTAACATTGCCGTATGACTAATTATTGTTGAAAATTTTTAATCCAATCTCGTACAAACTTTCGCTCTTCTTTAGTTAAATTGGCTGCATCATGAAAGCGAATATAACTGCTTGGTGGCATTGCTGCATATATGGCTCTAAAAGTCTCTTTTAATTTTTTGCTTTGTTCCTCTTTTGTATAGCTATACCAAATAGAATAATTAACCCAAGCTCTTCCATCTTCAACATGATCAACAATACTCCATGACAATGGCGCAATTTTACTGTACCATGGCCATACTGTCTCATTTGAATGACAGTCATAACATGCTCTTTTTAAAATAGTTTTGATCTCTTTTGGAGTTTGTATCTCCAAATTTTTATCACTCTTAGGATTACTGTATTCTACTTGTAGTAATTGTGCTAAACCCAAAAGTGCCAGCATAACATAAATTGTGTATTTCATTAAACTCTTTTATAAAAATATCATCGTATAGGGTCTTTGTATTTTTTGTTTTAACAAAGGTATTGAGATATTACGCACTTCACGTATAAACTCTTTTTGTTCAAAAAAGACCAAAAGTGTTGGGACGGATAATACACCCAATGATGCAGCAAGAACGGAATGCTCTTGAGCATCAAGTGAATGATATGCAATACGCGGAAAAGATTCCTGTATTAATTTTTTTATCTTGGGTTGCAAAACATGACACACCCCACACTCCTTGCCAGAAAAATACACTGCAACAGCAGCATCTTTAGCAAGAAGTTCTTCCAGATTCAATTAGATCCCTTCTGCAATCATTGCATCCGCTACACGTTTAAACCCAGCGATATTAGCTCCATCAACATAATTACCACCTACACCATAATCTTCTGCTGTTAGGTGTACACGTTTACAAATTGCTCGCATTGTTTTTTCCAGTCGTGCATCAACCGTTTCATACGTCCATTTTGCCATCGCTGCATTTTGACTCATCTCAAATTCACTTACTGCAACCCCACCAGCATTAGCGGCTTTCGCAGGTGCAAATAATATCTTATTTTTATGGAACACTTCAATGGCTTCAGGAGTTGAAGGCATATTTGCTCCTTCACTCACCGAGATACAACCATTTTTAATCAATGTTTGGGCATCAATCCCAGTTAACTCATTTTGCGTTGCACAAGGGAAAGCACAATCACACTCAATACTCCATACATGATGACCATCTTCTGGATAATCTTCAACTTTGGTATAGATTGCATCGCTGTTGGTTTCACAATATTTCTCCAGCGAAGCTCTTTGATTTAATTTTAACTCTTTCAACAACTCAAGATCGATTCCTCGAGAATCATAAATAGTTCCACGACTATCACTACACGTTACGGGCTTTGCTCCAAGATCATACAACTTTTCAATTGTATAAATAGCTACATTTCCTGCACCACTAACCGTACAAATCCGACCTTCAAACCCTTTTACTTTAGCATATTTCAACATCTCATCCGTAAAATACACCGTTCCATATCCTGTAGCTTGAGGTCGCATCAAAGATCCACCAAACATAAATGGCTTACCTGTTAATATACCCTCATACGAAGAGGTAATTTTCTTGTATTCACCAAACAAATAACCAATCTCTCGACCCCCTACTCCAATATCGCCAGCAGGAACATCAATACGTGGTCCAATATATTTATGCAACTCCGTCATATAGGCACTACAAAACTTCATCACTTCAAAGTCAGATTTTCCCTTAGGATCAAAATCACTTCCCCCTTTTCCTCCACCAATAGGAAGACCCGTCAATGAGTTTTTGAAAATCTGTTCAAAAGATAAAAATTTTAAAATCCCACCATTAACACTTGGATGAAATCTTAATCCACCTTTATATGGTCCTAGGGCATTGTTAAATTGAATTCTATATCCTGTATTAACTTGAATTTTTTGATTATCATCCATCCAAACAACTTTGAATTTAAACTGTCGATCAGGAGTGGTTAAACGCTCCATAATTGCATGTCGTTCATAAATGGGGTTACTGTCTAATACTGGTTGTAAACTCTCTACCACCTCTTCAACGGCTTGAAAAAATGTTTTGTCCGTTGCACAATTGCTTTTTTTGAGCCGTTCCATTGTTGTATTTTTCTTTTTCATCTATTTATCCTCTTCAACTTTCTTCTTAATCTCTTCTTTGATCTCATCTTCAAAAGTATGCTTTTGACGTAAGCTTATCCCTTTAATATTTGTAATTGGTATGGAAAAGGCAATTCCATCTCCAGTACTAGTGATGTGCAATCTATGAATTATACCCTCTAATACTTTATTTACAAGATGATCGGGTAAAATAAACAACAACACTTCGTCTGTTTCTTCGTGATCAAATCTAAAGATATTATCCATCTCATTAAGACCCATACCATGTGCCTTAAAGTGTGTTACGCCTGTTGCACCATAATCACGTGCCGCATGCAGTGCATCCTCTTTTTTGTGTTGAGGGATGATAACCACCACAGCAGAAAATGATAAATTTAACTTTTCTAACAGTGTTCCTGCATTTACATTTACATGAGCTAAATCCATATCGTTAACATCACAAATATCCTCAGGAACATGTTCAGCTTCAAGATCCGTATCGGACTTAAGATTAAATCTTTCTGAGATAATACCATACGCCATCACGGTAATCATAGGGAAAAGTGAAGCAAAAGCGATTAAACCAAATCCATCAATAAGTGGTGATCGACCTTCAATATTTGTAGCCAAACCGATCCCCAGTGCAGCAACCAAAGGAACCGTTACAGTTGATGTAGTCACCCCACCAGAATCGTACGCAATAGGGATAATGTATTTAGGAGCAATAAATGTTAACATAATTACAATAGCATATCCAACAATAATATAATAATGAATATGCCCACCATCAACAATTCTAAATGCTCCTAGAGCAATACCAAATGCAACACCAAATGCAACAAACAATCGTAATGCAAAATCATTAATTTTACCATCACTAATCTCTTTTGATTTTTTAGCAATAGCCATTAATGCTGGTTCTGCCATAGTTGTAGCAAATCCAATTGCAAATCCAAAAGAGTATATAATCCAAGTAGAGTCTTGTTTTGTAAGTTGATATGCCATGCTCTCACCCAGACTGAAAAGTCCCAGTTCAAGTCCTAAGATAAATGCATATAAACCAATAATAACAAAAACAAACCCTGCAAATACCGTTTTAATATTTTTAATATTTTGTTTAATAACACCGTATTGAAAAAATAAAATAATAGCTAAAATTGGTAATACATCTAAAACAACATTCATCATTCCTGTAGTTATAGAGGCTATCGTAACTGTTGCAACAGAGCTCACTTTTGCTTCAATAACAACTTGCGCTACCTCCTTGGCATCAACAAGGTTGTAAACAGCAATTCCATATATTTGCACAAAAATCATTGGAGTAAGTGAAGCAAAAGCGATCAATCCAAATCCATCAATCATAGGATTTCGACCTTTTATGCTCGAAGCCAACCCAATACCAAGTGCGGCAACTAATGGAACCGTTACTGTTGAAGTGGTTACTCCACCAAGGTCATACGCCAATCCAATAATTTCAGCAGGTGCAGCAAATGTCACCATTACAACCGCTAAATATCCTGCAATGATGTAGTAATGTATTGGATGACCTTTGATAATACGGTACACCCCAAGTAAAATTGCAAATCCAACCGAACCAGCAACCACAAATCGCAGCACTTCTGCATCAATACGACCACTACTAATAGCGGCTGCTTTTTGAGCAATTACTACTAAAGCAGGCTCAGCAATAGTGGTACCAAAACCTATGGCAAATCCAAAGATCAAAACCCAAAACGTTGATCCTTTCTTTGCAAAGTCTTTTGCCAGTCCCTCTCCAACAGGAAAAATTCCAATCTCAAGTCCCATTAAAAATATTGCTAAACCAATACCAACGATAAATAATCCAATGGTAGTTGATTCCCAATTATCCGGTACAGCTTGAATAACTGCCAGTTGAAAAAATAAAATTACCAAAACAATTGGCACCAAGTCTCTAAATGATTCTTTTAAAAGCTTAAGAAAAAAGCTAAACTGCATCTATTATATTCCTTTTTTTGGTTCAACGTATTGTTGAAACATTCTTAAATTTTGTGAGTAGCCCATGGCTACAAGTGTATCTGCCGCATCTACTTTATGATTAATTCCACTTGAATAAAAAATAAAATCATCACCCAACTCTTTATCTTGTAATCCAATGATAATGATATCGTACCTATCATTAAGATTTAAATCTTTTAAATAAACGCCATCCAATACGGACCCTTTTTCAATCGTTATCTCTGCAACTGAAATATCCGACGTACTGAATAATATATTATCCAATACTTCAAGAATCAATGGTTTATGCAAAAGCCTAAAAATTCGCAGTCCACCAATCTCATAAGGATTGATTGTTTTATTCGCACCCGCTAAAAGCATTTTTTTATTTTCTTCTTTAGAAAAAGTTAATGAGATAATACGTAACTCTTTTGCCAAATTGCGAACGCTTAATGTGACAAATAAATTAATATTTGGATCATCACTAAAACAAAAAAATGCTTTTATATTATCTTGATCAATTCCAATAGTAAGAAGGTTTTCATCTTCCATCAAAGAAAGGTTTTGAACATCATGTCCATCTGCCTTTGCATTTTCATAAAATTTTTCATTGGTTTCAATGATCTTTATTATATAGTTTTTAGATTTCAACACGGTTACAATTTGTGCAGCGATTTGATTGTATCCAAACATAATTATAGTATTTTTACGCATCATGAACCAATCTCTTTTGGTTTTGATGCTAGAAGATGTACTTTAAACTCTTTTATACTTTCAATATGCCCAATGACAATCATAATCTCTTTAGAGCTGCTAATAGCATACTCATCCTTTTTAGGATTAAAAATAAAATTTTGTCTGTCTTTTGCATCAATGATACCAATCAGTGATAAATTAAATGTATCAAAATCGATGCTTGTAAGTAGATGACCGATGTATTGAGAATTGTCCAATATCTCTATCTCATCCATCATTGCACCTTCGCTGTCCAATAAAATATCATCAATGGCTTCAAAAGCTACTGGCTGACCAATGTATTCACAAGAAACCAAAGCAGCCACTTCATTGGATAATACAACCTCATTGGCCCCCGCTAAGGTAAGTTTATCTTTAGATTGAACATAATTGGCTCGAGCGATGATATTGATCGTTTGATTTAAAGATCGTGCAGCTAATACAATGGATAGATTAACAGCATCATTATTCGTAAGCGCTACAATTGATTTAACATTAAGGTTAACACCCAAGTCTTCAAGAAGTGATACATTGGTTGCATCTGAAGCCGTGGCTAAAAAATTATTGCTCTTAGCCTCTTCGATCATATTTTCATCAATATCAATGATAATAAATTTTTCATCAATTTTTTGCAACTCTTCGGCCAAAACTTTTCCCATGCGACCGTATCCGCAAATAATCGTTAGTTCCTTATAGCGTGTCACTTCACCAAATACTTTCTCTTTTTTGATGATTTCTACACGTTCAGTCAATCCTGTTGTTACAATTGATGTAAAAAATGCAATAACACTTAACCCACCAATTACTAAAAATATGGTGGCAAGACGACCCTCAATAGTTACAGGAGAGATATCTCCATAACCAACCGTAGAGATGGTAATTATGGACCAATATACGGCATCAAAAAAATTATGAATATTGTCATTTACTCCAGCACCCTCATAGATAAAAATAATGGTTGACCCAAAAGCAATTGCCATAAAAAACATCACAATCAGTGTAAAAAATTCAAAACGTTTATCCACAAAAACATGGGCAAATTGATTGATTGAGTTGGTATAACGTAGCAACTTAAACAATCTAAACAATAAGAATATTCTCAATATTCGTAACGGTCGATAATATGGAAGAATCGCTAACAGATCAATGATGGACATTGGAGAAAATATAAATTCAACTTTTTTCTTAAAAATACTTTTAAGCGAAGCACCTAAACTAAACGGCTTATCCAATACTTGACTTTGTTTATAATCATTAATAATTTGCGTGTGCATACTCGAACTGATCCACAAACGCCCTAGCCACTCAATAATAAATACAATAATAGCAAATGTTTCATAATTATCCAACCAGGGTAAAAGTTTGTGATTAACTTCATAAATAAGGATCGCCACGGTGCTTAAAACCAGAAAGATCATAAAAAAATCAAAATATCTTTTCTTTAAAGAGTGATCATTTTCCAATACATCGTAGGTAAAACTTTTTGCTGCTGCATAGTTTTTTGAAGATTCAAGTGAGTAAGAGGAGGAGACAAGTAATTTTGAAAACATTATAGTCCTTCCCTTTTTTCTGTATGATTAAATTTGATGGCCAGATTTCTTAGCCAAAGTATTTTTCATACTCAAATAACTGTTCAATGCACCAATATATGCTCGTGCACTTGCAATCATAGTATCAATACTCAACCCATGACCAATCATCGATGGATTATCCTCATTAAACGTTACTTTACAAATAACTTTCGCCAAGGCATCTTTACCTTCGCTAACTGCTTTGACATTATAATCATTTAAGCGTCCAGTGTATCCAGTAAGTCTGTCAATGGTTTTAAATATTGCATCCATAGCACCATCACCAATTCCAGCATCAGTGATCTCAATGCCATTGTGTCTGATGGTCACTGCTGCACTTGGCACACCATTTGAACAATCTGAAATCTGCAAGGCAATAAGTTCAAATGTTTTACTTGTATTCAACGCTTCATCCGTAATCAACATACGGATATCATCATCCACAATCTCTTTTTTCTTATCGGCTAATAATTTGAATCGATTAAAAGCATGATTTAATGCTTCATTATCAATATTATCAAAACCTAACTGTTCGATTTTATCTTTAAATGCGGCACGACCAGAATGTTTTCCTAATACTAAGGTATTTTCTTTATCCAAACCAATCGATGCAGCAGACATAATCTCATACGTTTGCGTGTGTTTCAATACACCATCTTGATGAATTCCACTCTCATGTGAAAATGCATTCTTCCCAACAATTGCTTTATTGGGTTGAGGCTCAATCCCTGTAATGGTTGCAACCAATCGACTCGTAGGATATATTTCAGTGGTATTAATAGCTGTTTCAAAAGGGATCTCAAACAGATCTTGTCTGACTTTCAATGCCATCACAATCTCTTCAACCGCAGCATTACCAGCTCTCTCTCCTAATCCATTAATGGTACATTCAACTTGTCGCGCACCGGCTTCAATACCGGCTAAAGAGTTGGCAACGGCCAATCCTAAGTCGTTGTGATTGTGCAACGAAATGATGGCTCTGTTATCTATAAATTTAGCCATTTGTTTTACCATGTCCGCAATCTCATGTGGAAATCGATAACCTACTGTATCGGGTAAGTTAATGGTACGTGCCCCTGCAGCAATTACTGCATCGGTGATCTCTTTCATAAAAGAGATATCACTTCGCCCTGCATCTTCTAAAGAGAACTCTACATCATTTACAAATGTCTTCGCATACGTAACAGCATCTACTGCTTTTTTAATCACCTGATCCGGAGTCATTTTTAATTTGTATTCCATGTGAATAGGGCTAGTAGCAATAAAGGTGTGAATTCTTTTCATTTTTGCTTGCTGTATCGCTTCACCCGCTGCTTTTATATCATTATCCAGTGCACGTGCCAATGAACAAACCGTTGATCTGTCCACCACTTCACAAATTCTTCGTATTGCATCAAAATCTCCAGGACTTGCGGCTGCAAAACCCGCTTCGATGATGTCCACTCCTAGCTTTTGCAATTGTTTTGCTATTGCAATTTTTTCTTCTGTGTTCATTGAAGCACCAGGAGACTGTTCTCCATCTCTTAATGTTGTATCAAATATTAATATTTTATTATCGTTTATCATTGTAATTTGCCTTCTAAAAAGTCATAAATGGAATTTAAAATTCAACTGGGGTCGTAGTATAGATATGTTCTGCTTTTGTGTTAGAGCAGGTTTCCCAGTAGAAGTAGGAGCATAGTAGTTCTTGCTGTAGTTTTATGTTGTGTAGTATTTTTCATGATATCCTCCTAAAATTTAGATATTATAGCAGAAAATTAGTTAATCTTCTGCTTTTTCATCTTTTTTTGTTTCAGTTGGTGTTTCATTTTGTGCTTGCGTTTCTTCAGATTTACTCGATGTTCCAACAGCATCATGATGCAGATCTTCATCTTCAAAGACCTCTCCACCATTTTTTCTAATTATCTCTCGAACACGTTCACCGCTGATAACTTCAACATCAAGCAGTTCAGCTGTCATCTGCTCCATTGCATCATTATGCTCTTTTAACTCTTTCAATACTGCATTATAACGTTGCGTTAAAACTGTTTTGATATGCGTATCAAGAGTGTGTGCCATCTCATCACTGTAATCCTTAGTTGATTGTCCACCACCTAAGAATTGATTGTTTTGTTTGCTTAATACCATCAATCCAGCAACATTGTCATCACTCATCCCATAAATGGTTGCCATTGATTTAATAATATCCGTTGCACGCTCAAGATCATTTCCAGCACCTGTACTGATCTCACCAATATAGACCTCTTCAGCAGCACGACCACCTAAAAGGGTATCAACTTCAGCCATCAGTTCATGTTTTTGCATCAAATATTTATTTTCTTCGGGTGTATTTAGGGTATATCCAAGTGCAGCTAATCCTCTTGGTACAATGGATACTTTATTAACTTTTTTAGCCCCTTTAGTGATCTCGGCTATAAGTGCATGTCCGGATTCATGATAGGCAACAATACGTCTCTCTTTAGGAGAGATTCTTCGAGATTTTTTCTCTAAACCAGCAATTTGTCGTTCAACTGCCTCTTTAAAGTTTTCTTGAGCAACCACTTCTTTATTGGCACGTCCTGCTAAAAGTGCAGCTTCATTGATAACGTTTGCCAAATCCGCACCAGCAAGTCCTGCTGTCATAACGGCTACTTCACGTAGATCTACATCTTTTCCTAACTTTACATCTTTTATATGTACATTTAAGATCTCAATTCGACCTTCAAGATCTGGCTTGTCAACTAAAACTTGACGATCAAATCTTCCTGGACGTAAAAGTGCAGGATCTAAAACTTCAGGTCTATTGGTTGCGGCTAAGATAATAACAGGAGCTGCGGCACTTGAAAATCCATCCATCTCTGCTAGCAGTTGATTTAACGTTTGTTCGCGTTCATCATTTCCACCCATCATGCCACCACTAGCACGACTTTTACCAATAGCATCAATCTCATCGATAAAAATAATAGCCGGTGCCACTTTTTTAGCTTGTTCAAAAAGATCACGAACTCGGCTAGCCCCAACCCCAACAAACATCTCAATAAAACTTGATCCCGTAACGCTCAAAAATTCAACATCAGCTTCACCTGCAACAGCTTTTGCTAATAATGTCTTACCCGTTCCAGGAGGTCCTACTAGAAGAACTCCTTTAGGTATTTGAGCTCCTAGTTTTACATAGCGATCTGGATTTCGCAAAAACTCTACAATTTCAGTTACTTCCTCTTTGGCTTCTTTATTTCCTGCCATATCATCAAATTTAACATTAGGTTTTTCACTGTTGATCATCTTTTTAGCGCCGCCCATTCCGAGAATTCCTCCTCCACCGCCACCCATACTTTTTTGCATACGATTAGCTAAGAACATCCAAATTCCAAAGAAAATGAACAGAGGCAATACCCATCCAAAAAGCATGTCTGCTAATAAATTTTCTTCATTAATCCCACCATACTCAATATTTTGTTGTTCCAATAAAGGGATCAATGTTGAATCAGGAACTACCCGTCGTACACGATAGGTTACTTTTGTTCCCGTAGAATTTTTAGATACCGCTTTTAATGTGGTCTCACCAATACCAACATACTGAATTTGTCCCGCTTTAATAAACTGTTTTAATTCAGAGTACGTAATGTTTTTTTGACTGCTTTGTTGCCCATAAGGGGTTACGGTTGTACCATCATTTCCATCTTGTGGGAAAAGCGATTTAAATGCAAGTATGGTTACAATGGAAAACATTGCAAATATTAAAATTGGATTTTTATTAAAAAAATTATTGTTATTGTTATCGTTTTGATTTTTATTGTTTTGATTCTTATTCATTGATATCCTCTGTATTGTTTTTTAAAATAATAGTTACCCATTCATTTTTATAAATGGTATCCATTATAACTAAATTATTAAATTTTTTTAGAACTTTATCGTGATGTTTATCTAAAATTCCTGATAAGATCAATATCCCATCTTTTTTTAAGCTTTTCTTTAAGTCATTGGCAATCATAATTAACACATCTGCAACAATATTTGCCATAACCACATCATATTGCTCAGTTGCTTGAGTGACACTTCCTATCCAAGTTTTGTTTATCGAACATGAATTTAATTCAAAATTCTTTCGTGCATTTTGAACAGCCAACTCATCGGTATCACAAGCATCACAAACGGCTCCCAGTTTCGCTGCTGCAATTCCTAAAATACCACTTCCACACCCAACATCTAAAAGTGTTGTTTTTGGCTCAACTACTTTTGAGATTGCTTCAAGACAAGAACTGGTGGTTTCATGATGACCCGAACCAAATGCTAAGGCTGGATCAATGATGATATTAAGCAAATTATCTTTAGTATCTACCCAAGATGGACGGACGTAAAATTTTCCAACAACGATGGGCTGAATTGCATTTTTATATTTATTCACCCAATCTTCATTTTTATTTTTTTCTAAAGAAGTAAGGCATTGAATATTTAAAGCATCTGCAAATTGTTTAATACCAAATTCTACCGTACTTAAATCTTCTTGGCTACGTGCAATGATAGATCCATCAAGTTCTTCAATAGCTTCACCCGTCAATGCCATTAAAAGATCTAAAAATTGTTCATATAATGAATCTGGGGTGATTTTTAATTCATAATAATACTCTTGCATACTTTTCCTTTAAAAAAACTCTTTGATCAATTGCCGTACTTCACTAGGATCAGTAAGCGTATTAATCACTTGTCTAAAATCACTGGCACCATCATAACCTTTTGAATAGGTGTGCAAATGTTTTCGAAACATCACCACACCATATTCATGGTAAAAGTCAAGCATCTGGTCATAATGTTCTAAAATAATCTCTTTTTTAAGTTCATTCGAGATCGCATCATCACTTAAACCATTTTTGATTTGATAAAAGATCCATGGTTTTCCAATTGCACCTCGCCCAATCATAACTCCATTGGTTTTAGTGTGCTCTAAAACCTTTTGTGCAATCTGGAAATTTTTAATATCACCATTAGCAATAACAGGAATTTTTACCGTATCTTTAACCTGGGCAATTGCATCGTAATCCACTGTAGCTTTATACGCACCTACTTTGGTTCGACCATGCACAGAGATCATATCTGCTCCACTTTCTTCGACCACTTTAGCTATTTGTCTTGGAATCTTTTCATCCACACCTATACGTATTTTGGCTGTTGTGTATTGTTTATTGGAATATTTTTTTATGGTTCCTAAAATTTCTGCCAAACGAGGCAAATCTCCAAGCAAATTAGAACCACTACCATGACTAAACACTTTAGGAGCTGGGCAACCACAATTTAAATCGATCCCATCAATTCCCTCAATATCATTTAAAATCTCTACAGCTTTTCTCATAATATCAGGATTATTACCAGAAAGTTGTACAATGTAAGGCTCTTCATTGCTGGCTTTTTGAATCATTTTCATGGTTTTTTTAGAGTTATATGCCAAGGCATTGGAGGATATCATCTCTGAAATAGTGATATCTACTCCAAATTTTTTTACTACCGTACGGAAAGGAAGATCAGTGTATCCAGCTAGAGGTGCGAGTACAACTAAAGATTTAGAAAAGTCGATCGTTGTACTCATTGTGTTGCTTCGTTTATAATTATTTGTATGAAATCATATCTAAAGTATAGTGTTTACCACTATCTTTTAAATCTAATAGTGCCTTAAAAGGCGTGTATTCATTTTTGTTTGAGGTTATTAATAGATCTCGGATCTCATCAATCATCTCAAATTCAAATAAGGTATACAAGTATGCATCCATCACATCATCATCTTTTGCAACCAACTCTTCAAAAATTTGAATTAATCTATCTGGTAACATAGTAGTTTTATAAGCATTACTAAATTCTAGATATTGTTCTTTTGTAAAATTTGCTTTATCCATCAACTTTAAAATTTCACTGTTTGTTAATGAAAAGTCTTCTTGTTTAATGGCATCTTTTTTAAAGATATTCAGAATCATCTGATCATTTAACTCAATATCATTCATGTATTTTTTAATGGTAGTTATTGATTTTTCTTCCAACAATTTTTCAAATGCTTGAACAACCAACTCTTTTGAATACAAAGAAGGTTTGCCCAATACATCTAAATAAAACTCGCCGTTTGCAGCGATTCTATTGCTTGTATTTTGCTCTTCAAGTTGGGCATCTGCTACAATTTTATATTCTTTTGCCGTAACGTACACACCAGATTTAATTTTATTGATCTGTTTTACTGCTTCATTAAGTGCTTTATTTGATGTTTCAAACTCCTCTTTAGTAATACATAAATTTGATTGTGCAATAACTTCCGCAACCTCTTCAAATGACTTATTTTTAAAACCGTATTTTGTCTCTTTGGACTCAAGCTTATCTTTGATAAAACGGAACAGATTCATCTCATCTTTATTAATTGATCGCTTAAATAAATACCCTTTGAATCCGTAATACAATAGATGAAATATTGTTAATACCCATAATACTACGGCTGTTAATACAATCCATGCGGCAATTGGTAATAAAACTACAAAACCTTGATATTCAAATCGATAATCACCCAGTCCTAATCCAAAATGTGTAAAACTTGCCACTGCAATGATCAATACAAGTGAACCAAAAATATATTTACCTAAACCCATCAATAATCCTTTAATAATTTATTATACAATGTTTTAACTTTGTTCCGCTTCGTAAATTTCACGACAAGGCGTACAGAATTTTGCGAATGGTTTTGCCTTGAGTCTGCCCATAGCAATTTTCTCATCACACATTTCACAAATACCATACGTCCCTGCATCAATTGATTTTAGTGCTTCTTCGATTTCAGTTAATTCTTGTAACTGTTGATTGGCAATAATCCCCTCTTTAAATGAATCACTACTTACTTCTGCGTAATCAAACTCATCATTGCATTCTGAATTTTTCAGTTCATCGATACTTTCTCGACTTCCCTCTACATTACTTACTATAATTACTTTTCGATCAAGTAAAATTTGTTTTAGATCTTCTGTTTGTTTTTTATTTGGCACGTGTATTCCCTAGTATTGAATATAAATTTAAAATTGCGCCATTTTAGCAAAAATAAACTAAATTATTTATGATAAGGATGATTATTGTTTATACAAAGTGCTCTAAAAATTTGTTCACTAAGTGTGAGAGTAGCTATTTTATGGGCATATGTTAGATTACTTAAACTTATAACAGTATCACAAGATTTTAAAAATTCTTTTTCAAAACCATACGCTCCACCTATGAAAAAGTTAATTGTAGCGTTATTTTCAAAGTATTTTGCAAAGGCAAAACTGTCAACAGGTTTACCCAAAACATCCAATGCAATATTGTACCCATTCATGTATGGGTCAAATGCCCGAGCATAGGATTGTTGTGCTTTTAGCTTATCAATAGTTTGCGCTTTTGCAATATTTTTATTAAATATTGCATGGTTTCTTACTGTTGCAAATTTCATGGATGATTTTATTAAATCATTGATAATTGTGTCGTATGCATCTCGTGAAGGCTTAACGATGGAGTATATATTAATCGTCATACAAAGCACTGCCAATAACATTGTATGCAATATTTTGAATTCTATCTTCTAAACGTACTCCACCAATAGCACCTACTGGGTGCTTTGAATGTTGCGCAATAGTGATAATCTCATCACCCAAAATTTGACTTATATCTTTTGTATTGGTAGCTCGATATGCCCCTAAACCAATATAATCTATGTCCAAACCATTTGTTATGTCTATCTCTTGAACGTTATGAGTGGATAGACCTAGTATTTTTTTAGGAAACTCTTTGCGTATATTTTGTACGGTTTGCTTAAAGTTATCAAAACCATGCAGATGTTGCAATTCAAGACAATCTTCTTGTCCCAAATGCAAACCATCAGCAATCTCTAAAAGCTCATAATGATCATTGATGATAATAGGAACATCACAATTTTGTTGTAAAAATCGAATGTTTTGCTTTTGAATGTCAAGTGGATTTGACTTGTCTCGATATTGTATAAAATATGTTTTATGCGTTTTAAGAAGATCCAAAAATGTGCTAAGAGAGATGTTTTTTTTCTCTAAAGTCTGATAATCACAAAGGGCATAAAGCCCTTTAAATTGACCCATTAAGTAGCTCTTTTTTAGGCTACTGTTTCTTCTTGCATTAATGCTTCATTGGTAAACATTTTAAGCAAGTCGTGCAGTGTTTTTTTCATTTGGGTTCGATCTACAACCATATCAATCGACCCGTGTTCAAGTAAAAATTCCGCTCTTTGAAACCCTTCAGGTAGATCTGCACCAATGGTTTGTTTGATTACACGAGCTCCAGCAAAACCAATCAATGCACCAGGTTCTGCAATCAAAATATCTCCTAAAAATGAAAAAGAAGCCGATACTCCACCAAATGTTGGATCCGTTAAAAGTGATATAAATGGCAATCCTGCACTATCCAAACGCTTTAATGCTGCAGATGTTTTTGCCATTTGCATTAATGAGAATGTTGATTCTTGCATTCTTGCACCACCACTGGCACTTACAATAATCACCCCACATTTTTTTTCCAGCGCACGGTTTACTGCACGTACAATCTTTTCACCCTCAACAGAACCTAAGCTTCCACCCATAAAAGCAAAATCAAATACCACAAGCTCAACTGCTATCCCATCAACAAGACAACTACCAGCAACAATAGATGATGTACGGCCTGTTTTTGCATAAGCATCTTCAAGCCGCTTTTTGTACGTTTTTTTATCTGAAAATTTTAGAGGGTCAGTAGGGATAAGCTCTTTATCGTGTTCAACAAATGTTCCCTCATCAGCCATCATCTCAATACGACGATTTGCACCAATTCTCATGTGGAAATTACATTTGGGACAAACATGCTTTTGGTTTTCAACCTCTTTGAAAAACATCAATGACTCACACTCTGGACATTTTACCCAGTGACTTGGTCCATCATCTTTTTTTTCAATTTTTTCGCTGTTACTGTCGCCCTTTAAATTACTAAAAAAACTCATTAAACTCATGTTGTTCCTTTTATTTTAATGTTTCAAACACTTCTATCATATCCAATTTTTCCCATGGGTAATCTGATTGACCCACTTGTCCTCGTGCAGCTACATCTGCGTATAAAAATGTATCCTCACCAGGATGATCCAAATTAAATTTTCTCGTAATCCAATTGGGTGTCAAAGGAAAGGTATTCATCACAAATGCAGACAATTTATCATCGTCCATCCCATCAATGCATGTCCCACACGTATCCACTGAAACCGAAGTAGGTTTTGCAACACCAATTGCATACGACAGTTGTACTACCGCTTTTTTAGACAGTCCAGATGCAACAATATGTTTCGCTATATAACGAGCAGCGTATAAACCACTTCGATCTACTTTCGTATAATCCTTTGAACTTTGTGCTCCACCACCAATAGGTGAATACCCACCAAATGAATCCACAATCAATTTTCTTCCAGTTAATCCACTGTCATGCAATGAACTGTGTGAAACGTATTTTCCTGTTGGATTTATATGTATTATACACTCTTGTGGA
This sequence comes from Campylobacterota bacterium, assembly GCA_034658775.1. Lineage (GTDB taxonomy): Bacteria > Campylobacterota > Campylobacteria > Campylobacterales > Arcobacteraceae > JAYEFX01. The sequence continues at coordinate 5,597 of JAYEFX010000233.1, read as the reverse complement.
TTAAATAAATTTGATGGCAAGCCCGTATCAATGATTAAATCATAAATTAATTCACGTACTTGGTCAATATTCATACTTGCCACACAAGGAGCCGATACTACAATGGTATCTATTTTTTGTGGTTGACAGATTTCAAAATTATCTTTACAACCATAGTCCATGGTAACTTGTGTTTTTATATCCACACCCAATTTATGGGGGTGCGCTAAGGCATAATGATACACTTTTTCCATCAACATTCGAGCGTATGAAATTGCACTTGGCATATAGTTTGCCGTTTCACAATCGGCATAACCAAACATGATCCCTTGATCACCAGCACCAATTTCACCATCATCTTGATCAACACCTTGATTGATATCAGGACTTTGTGCATTTAACAGCACCTGCACTTCAACATTATGAGGTTTTAAGCACTCTTCATCTGTAAAAAACTCATTATTATGATAACCAATTTTTTCCAGAGCATCTATTGCTATTTTTTTATATTCATCCGTACTTATATTTGTATTACTAGTGACTTCTCCACCAATAACTACATGTTTTCCTGCAACAAAGACTTCTGATGCAACTCGACTGTTACTGTCTCCAATAATAAGCTTATCAACAATACTATCAGAGATAATATCGGCACATTTGTCTGGGTGTCCAGGACTGACTACTTCGCTTGTAAATAGGTATTTTTGTTTGTTTTCCATTTTGTTTTCCATTCTTTTGTTTTCCCCGAATATTATTCGTTTGTTTTCCATTCTTTTGTTGTCCATTTTGTTTTCCATCGATTAAGATTGAAAGTAAAATTTAAATTAAAGTATGTATTTTATACATTTTTCGTATAAAAAGTAATAGATACTAACTAAAGCTAACTGTAAAATAGCTTATTATTTTATTCTACAGTAACCGATTTTGCTAGATTTCGTGGCATATCAACGTCATTGCCAAGACGAACTGAGATCTCCATTGAAAGCAGTTGCAACACCACCAACATCTCAAAAAATTCCAACATATAATGATCCGCCTTACTGGTTTTGATAAAATCATCTGAAAGTTCAAATTCCAGTGGTGAAATAGCACAAATAGTACTATCACGGGCACTTAACTCTTCCACATTGGACTTTATTTTATCATAATGAAGATGCTCAGGCATCAGTGCAATAGTAAACAGCTCAGGATCAGCTAATGCAATTGGTCCATGCTTCATCTCCCCTGCAGGATATCCCTCTGCATGAAGATAAGAGATCTCTTTGAGTTTGAGTGCCCCTTCGAGTGCTAGTGGGAAAAATACATCCCGCCCAATAAAAAAGAATCCATGACCATGCAGATATCGCTTACTTAAACGTCGACACTTTTCATGTACCATATCGTATACTTTAAGTGATCGAGGTACTTCCCTTAAAGCATGAATTTCAGAGCTTAATGTATCACTATCAATACTTTTTTTTTGTTGTGCAAAATACAGTGCCATCATCCACAACACTGCTGTTTGTGTTGAAAATGCTTTGGTACTTGCCACCCCTTTTTCAATTCCAGCTCGGGTTAATATCGTATGATCAGCCACTCGTGTCATGGATGAATTATCCACATTACAAATTACGATTGATTTTAATCCAGCATTTTTTGCCATCTTTAGGGCTTCAAGAGTATCGGCCGTTTCTCCACTTTGGGAGATTACCAAAAACAGTGTATTTTTATTGAGCAAGGGCTCTTTGTATCTAAATTCTGACGCAATTTCCACGGAACACCGAACTTTTGTTAAACGTTCAAACAGATAACTCGCCGTCAATCCAGCATGATAACTTGTACCACAAGCACAAATTTTTATCTCTTGAATCCCATCAATAATAGAACTGTCAACTTCATCAAAAGAGATTTTTCCATCGCCCAAACGTCCAAGCAGGGCATCCGCTACAACATCATCTTGTTCATAAATCTCTTTTTCCATAAAAAAACGAAAACCATCTTTTTGTGCTAATTGTTTTGATGTTGGAAGATTCACCCAAGAAACCTCGTCACTAAACTCAATTTCATTTGCAGTTAATTTACCATAAACACCATCTTCAAGATACACAACTTCTTTTGCTAACCCAATTAATGGTGCATCAGAACTGGCAATTAAAAACTCATTTTCCTCATCTCCTTTAGCAATAGCCATCGGTGATCCATGCTTCATAAAAAATATTGTATCGCTTTGTGCTTTGGTAACCAACAAAATAGAATACGCACCTTCAAGCCGTTGTACGGTTGTTTCAAAAGAGAGTTGGGCATCATTGTTTTGATTGAAATAATGTTCAAAAAGATGTACAATTACTTCAGTATCCGTTTGAGATACGAATGTATGTCCATGTTGCATCAATTCATCTTTTATCTCTTTATAATTTTCGATGATACCATTATGCACTACGTATGAGTATTCCCCAAGGTGTGGATGCGCATTGAGTTCAGTGGGTTTTCCATGCGTTGCCCAGCGTGTGTGTCCAATTCCAAGATCATAAGAGTTTTGTGTATTGGTCCCAACTTTTTCTGTTAAGTTAGCAATTTTTCCCACAGCTTTATACACATCAATAGTATTATTACTTAGCATCGCAATACCAGCACTGTCATAGCCTCGATATTCTAACTCTTTTAAACCGTTTAATAAAATCTCTGTCGTATTTTGTTTACCAATGTACCCTACAATTCCACACATAAATTCACAACCTTTATTTAATATTATGAGCGCATTGTACCAAATAATTGTTTGATAAATACTTTTATTATATAATACAGTATGAATTGGAACACACTAATACAACATGAACAACAAAAAAGTTATTTTAAACATCTGCAATCCAACTTAAATGATCGCTATGCCACTACTGTCGTTTATCCACCAAAAGAGTTAATTTTTAATGCTTTTGATTTATGTCCATACGATAAATTAAAAATAGTGATTTTAGGGCAAGACCCTTATCATGGTGCAGGTCAAGCTCAAGGTTTAGCATTTTCAACACCTAAGCAGATTAAAAATCCACCCTCTATGGTCAATATTTTTAAAGAGATACATTCTGATTTAGGCACAGAATCTTCGTGTAGTGATGGGGATTTAACCTCATGGGCACAACAAGGAGTCTTGCTCATCAATGCTATTTTAACCGTAGAACATGCAAAAGCTAAATCTCATCATAAATTAGGATGGGAACGGTTTAGCAATAATGTTATTCAACACATATCAGAGAATTTTGATGACATTATTTTTATATTATGGGGAAATCCAGCTATTGAAAAAACTAAACTTATTGATCAATCTAAACATCATATTTTAAGTGCGCCTCACCCTAGCCCACTCTCCTCCTACCGTGGTTTTTTTGGTTGCAAACATTTTTCTAAAAGCAATGAAATGCTCATAGAAACGGAGAAAGAACCAATTAATTGGTAAAGAGCTTATGCCTCTTTATCCTTAAGTTTATCCAAAATGATTAATATATTTTTCCATGTACATAATGACACCAGTTGTTATTAAACTAAATTGTACAAAGCTTTTCTTCAAACTCTTCCGTAATCTCATCAAGTTTGGTTTGAGCCATCTCTAAAAGTTCAAACTTATCTTCAACCTCTTTTTCATGATCTAAAACCGTGCGAGAAAGTTCTATGAGTCTGCTGTTATCTCCAGAGTTGGACACCACAATAAGTTCCTTATGCTCCTCAATCAATAACTCTTCAAGTTGCATAATTTTTTCTTCAAGTTTATCCACCTCTTTTTTTAATGGAGAAGTGAGTTTATTTCGCTCTTGGATAATTTGAGTTCGTAAAATCTTATTTTCTTTTTTATTGATTTTTGGAGCTGACTTTTGTTTTTCAACATTTTCTTCCTCTTCCCAACCCATTTTTACTAAAAACTCATCATAAGTTCCATCAAAATACTGCGCACCATCTTTTGCAAAAATGATAAGTCTATCGCACACAGCTCTAAGCAATGCTTCAGAGTGAGTTACAATAATAACTGATCCCTTAAAGTTTTTAATGGCTGCCGTTAACGATGCGATTGAATTCATATCAAGATGGTTCGTAGGTTCATCTAAAAACAACAAATTCACCTCACGTGCAATTATTTGCCCCAACATCACTCGACTTTTTTCTCCACCACTGAGCAATGAAATCTTCTTTTTGGCAGTATCATTACTAAACATAAGCAAACCACAAATACTTCGTACAGTTGATTCTGGAAGTTTTGCATTGGCTGCATAGATCTCATCCATAATGGTATTATTTGGATTAAGATGCGCAATATTGGTTTGTCCAAAATGAGCAAAAGATGTTGTACCATGAAAATCACTCAGCCCTGAAATAGGAGTAAGTTCTTGAGCAATAGTATTGAGCAAGGTTGATTTACCTTTACCATTTTTTCCAATGATTCCTAAAACTTCACCTTTTTTTAGAGTAAATGAAATATCTTTAAACAAAATATTTTGAGCGGTGTATCCAAAGCTCAAATCTTTTACATCAAGCAATACTTTTGCAGGTGTGTCTTTAAAATTAAAATCAAACCGTAATGAATTTTCAGATTCTAAAGAATCCATACTCTCCATTTTTTCAAGTTGTTTTACTTTTGACTGGGCCAATGCAGCTGTTGAAGCTCTGGTTTTATTTTTAGCAATAAACTCTTCAAGCTCTTTTCGTTTTTTATCTTGAGCTATTTTTTGTTTTTCATACAACTCATCATTGCTTTGAAGTTGCTCATAAAATTTATGCGTATCACCCTTAATCAAATACAAACTTTTTCGCGTGATACCCATGGTATGCGTTGAAACGGCATCCATAAAATCACGATCATGAGTAATAAGTATCACTTCACCATCAAATGATTTTAAAAAGCTTTTCAGCCATCGCAAAGAGACAATATCAAGGTAATTGGTAGGTTCATCTAAAAGTAGTAAATTAGGCTGAGTAACGAGAAGTTTTGCCAGGTTTATTCGGATTTGATATCCACCTGAAAACGATAAAGGATCTTTTTCTAAATCTTCTTGAACAAAGCCAAGACCAAATAAAATTTTTTCAACTTTATACACATTGAACTTATCTTCTTCACTTAAAGCCAAAACCACTTCATCACGTAAGGTTTTCTCACTAAATTCTAGATGCTGTTTAAGTGATCCAATTTTATATCCTTTTGGGATCGAGATCTCTCCATCATCGTAAAAATCTTCCCCTAAAATTAATTTAAAAAGAGTTGATTTTCCACTACCATTTCGCCCCACAAGACCAATGCGTTGACCTTGACCTAATCGAAAATCTAAATTATGAAACAGTTCTTGAGAAGCATAACTTTTGGATATATTTGTAAGTTGTATCAATATTTTCTTCCTGTATGTTACTATACTTATTATAAGTACTAAGTCTTATATCATTTATAGCTTATAATTTATCCCTACTTTTTAGTAGATTATTGATTCTAAGTAGGGATTTATCTATGTATAAAGAATATTATACCTAAATATGATAAAGAGTAATTAATATGCTTAAATAAGAAATTATAATTTACCAATAACGTGCTCTTTAATCTCTGCAAAACTTAAGTAATATTCAATTAACATCATTTGAAGATTTTGAAACTGAACTTTCGC
>JAYEFX010000232.1:0-7070 GCA_034658775.1 Campylobacterota bacterium | reverse complement strand
CGTTTATCAAATCTTCATCACTAAGTGTAGAAAACTCTTTTTGAAACTTTACTCCTGTTGAAAGTGTGGATATCACGGAGAGTGGTTGTCTCCATTGGTGGGCTATATTTCCGATCATCTCGCCCATGGATACATGAATGGCTTGTTGTTGAATCACTTCAGATTGTTTTTCCAGTTTAAACTGGGTCATTTTAAGTTCAGTTATATCTCTACCAGACCCAACTGTTCCTATTATTTTTCCATTTATATCATAGAAAGGTGCTTTATTGACTTCCAAATATAAAAGTTTTCCTTTTACATTTCCATACTCTTCAAACTTCATAGCTTGGTTATTATCAATTACCTCTTGATCACTGTTAAAACACAATTCACCAAAGGTATGCCAATCAGGATTGTCCTTATGTGCTTCTCGTTGTCTTAATGCAAAGAAGATATCATCTTTACCAATAGGTTCATCTATATCTTTTGCCATCAATAAACCATCGCATATAGCTTGGTTTGCATAGATATAAACACCATTGATATCTTTTATCCATAACATATCAGGCAAATGCTGTGTTAAAAGTCTTAATAAGCTTTCATCCATTTGAGCTAAATTTTTAATATCGAACGACAAGGTATACCTTTTTTTAATATATTATACCAATTATTTATTTAAATATTAATTTAGTGTAATCAAAATGTAATGATGTCTTTTAGCATTTCATACACTTATTGATTGGAAGTGTTATACTAAACTGGGCACCAGTCTCACTATTGGCCACCATTAGTTTCCCATCACAATGTTCTTCAATAATCACCTTAGACATATACAACCCAAGTCCGGTACCATCTTTTTTGGTCTTAGTAGAAAAATAAGGGTCAAAAATCTTATCCATAATCTCGTTTGGTATTCCACCACCATTATCGCTTATGATTAACAAATTATCTTTTGTTTCAATTGTTATCATTGGGTTTTTTATCTCTTTATCCAACAATACATCTTCTGCATTTTTCATAAGATTGAGTACAACTTGTTTTAACTCATTAGAATAGGTGTTAAACGTCTCTTTGGAGTTAAGATTTTTTACCAACGTAATATTTTGATTTACTATTGAATTTTCAACAATATTCAATACCCCATAAATAATCTCATCATAATTTGTATTTTCTTTTTCTTTATTTGATTTAAAAAAATCTCTAAAATCATTGATTGTTTGACTCAGATGCTGTGAATATTCAGATATTTTATCCGACAATTCAATAGCTGTATCAGGGGTTAGTTTATCTAGTTTTGCTTTTATATTGATCCCTGCACTAGTACTGCTAATAGCTGCTAATGGCTGTCTCCATTGATGTGCTATCATGGATATCATCTCTCCCATTTGCGCCAATCGAGATTGCTGAAAAAGCTGTTGATCTTTTTGTCTATTTTTATCTACTTCTATTTGTATTCGATCTTCTAAGGATTCATTCAGATCTTTGATGGTGTTTTTGTCCGTTATATCATGTCTAACAGATGTATATCCAGCTTTAATACCATTAGTGTAATAAGGTTTTATAACTGCATGCACCCAATAATACCCACCATCACTTTTTAAATTTTTTACTTCACCTTCCCACTGCTGATCTTCGCGAATTGTTTTCCACAAATTTTCAAATACTTCACTTTTCATATCGGGATGCCGTACTATATTATGATTTTTTCCTATTAATTCATCTTTTGTGTAGCCAGTTATTTGACAAAAAGCTTCACTTACGTCTGTGATAATACCCTTTAAATTTGTTTTCGAGATAATTACATTTTGATTAATGATTTTTAATGATGATTCTAATTCTTGTGTTTTTGTATTTAGTTGTCTGTATGTTTTATCTATTTTTCTTGTTAACACATAGTTTAAGATTAATGTACCAAATAATGCAAAGATAAATATAAACACAATAAACCTAGCTTTATTTACTATGTCTTGATTGTAAATTGTGAAAAAGTTAGTTAAATGATTAATAGTTTCCATCAAGTTCTGTTGTTCTGAAGTTTGTTGTAATGTTTGAATTTTAGTAAAGTTACTTTTATATACGTAAAGATTTTTATACAATAACTGCATCTGATCATTGTTTTTATATTTAGTAGATACCAATTGTCTAAATACATCTACTTCATCCATTATTTTTAATTTATTTATTAATACTGCATTAAAGATGATATTGTCCAATATCGTCTTATCTTCTGGTGCTATTTGTTGTTTTACCATCTTAAACAGTTGTATGAAATTTTTATACGTATTGTTTATGATGGAATTTGATGTTTTACATTGTTGTATAATATCCATTTTTATTTCAAAATTTTTTTGAAGTTTTTTAAACGTATTTAAAATATTTTCATCTTCAATACCGTACTTAATAATTCTTTTTTGAATATATAAAATGGTACTAGTAGCATCGGAGATATGCCTATTGATTAAGTCATAATTTTTTGAACCCGAATTGTTGATACAATTATCCATACTGTTGTTGGTAGTTTTCAAATCACTTAACTTTACATAAACATCAAATGAGTTTTTTATTTTTTTATTTCCATCCAATAAACTTACAAATAATCCAATAATTAACATCAAAATAAAAAAAGATAAAATATAATTATTTTTTTTCATTGTATTGTCTCAAAATATGCGGGGTATCCCCAGTTAAGGTTTTTAAAAACTTCACTATTTTTTGTGTATCTTCATTGTCTGGTTTAATCCCTACTTGATAGCGAAGCATAAAATCAACTGCTGATTTTAAAGTCTTCATCTTTCCATTATGTAAATATGGTGCTGTAAGCTCAATATTTCTAAGTGTTGGTACCTTAATGAGATATTTATCGTGCTCTTTTTTTGTAACATTATATCTTCCAAGCTCATGCGTTGTATCGCTTTCATCATGTACATAGGGTTTTAATATACCAACTCGTTGATATAAATTTGATCCAATATTTACACCATTATGACAAGCAGTACAGCCATTTTTTTTAAAAAGATTAAATCCTTCTAGTTCCTCTTCACTTAAAGCACTTTTATCCCCTCTTAAATATTGATCGAACCTTGAATTTGGGGTTATTAGTGCACTTTGAAATTGAGTGATTGCATCATTTATGCTCTCTTTATTGATACCTTGATCATAATTTTTTTTAAATAAATCTTGATACTCTTTATCCTTCTTGAGTTTGGAGATAATATCTTCATAATTTGTTCCCATCTCAATAGGATTTGTTATGGGAAAATGAATTTGATTGTTAAGATCTTTTGCTGCCCCATCCATCATTTGAGAAAAATTAAAAACCGCATTTAAAACGGTTGGGGAGTTTAGTACCCCTATTTGCCCATCAATACCAAAGGAGTATTGCATATCGCCATCACCACCGCTTTGCAATATATGACAACTGGCACAAGATACAGTATCGTCTTTACTCAAGCGTGTATCTGAAAAAAGTTTTTTCCCTAAAACAGCTTTTGATTTATCATATTCTATCTTGAATGGAATTGGTGTAATAACCTCTGCTATACTGTACGTTATGCATACAGTTGCAATAAAAATTGCCTGTATTATTCTCAATAAATTTTCTCCACTATTTTATTATTTTCATACTTCAACAGTGTACCATAATTTAAATTAACAGTATTAACCCCATCATAAAGACCTATACCAATATCTTCACTTTTCCCTATATTGATTATTCTGTTAACAGAACAACATCTTGGTGTTTAATAACATCCCGCAACTCACTGATAGTTTTATTTGCACTGTGCAGCTCTTTGGATTTTTTCATTATTTCATTTTGTGAAAGAGTTAACTTATCTTCAATATCTTTTGATACACTAAGCATCTCTTTGTTTTTTTTCATTAAAACCTTTGTGGCTTCATGAAGCTTGGTAATGGTTACTTTTGAGGATTTTCTTTCTTCATGAATTTTACTATCATGATCTTTAATAACACCTTCATAGTAATTGACTTGATCAACAAGCTTACCGGTTCTTTTACGTTCTTGCAATACTCTGTTGGTCATCTCTTCAACATCATTTTGTCTAAATTGAACTTCAAGATTATTTTTATCATTGCGCAGCTGTTGAATCTCATCTTTATATTTCATCACCATGGTTCTTACTTGGGCTTTAAAATCACGTTTTGTTTTCTCCTCATCTGTCATTAAAAATCGAATACCCATGTACCCTTTTATCTCACTGTCAATCTCATCCATCATAGGGAATATAGTAGCATTTACATAATACGTTTCACCATCTTTTGCCCTATTGCGAACTTTTCCTGTCCATTCCTTACCATCTTTAATCGTATCCCACATATCTTTAAAAACAGAGCTTGCTACATCTGGATGTCGAACAATATTATGAGGTTTTCCTATGAGTTCTTCTTGTGTATAACCCGATGTTTGACAAAATATATCATTAACATACGTAATGATCCCTTTTTTATTAGATTGGGATACGATAGCAACCTTATTAATAATTTTTAAATACTCTTGTGCTTCATTGTAGTTGTGCACATTTTGCTTATGCTCATAAATTATTGCACAAGCACTGTGTATTTTCATAAATAACTTATTTACATCAATAGGCTTAACCAGTATATGTGAAATGTCATGATTAATTGCATCGAGTAAATTTTGTGTATTTGCATGTCCTGTTGTGATAATAAACGGTATGGATAAATCTTTTTTACGTATATTCTCCAGCAGAGCTATCCCATCCATATTAGGCATGCAAATATCACTAAGCACAATATCAAATTGTTTGCTTTTCTCGGATTCTAAAGATTGCGTAAATATCTCTAAAGCTTGCACTCCATCACTTGCCCAGACGACACTATTAAACTCTTTTTGAAGAAGTATTACTAAGTCTTCTGCAATTTGGGTATCATCTTCCACGTAAAGAATATTTAATTTCTTTTTTAAATCTATATCATTCATTTTAACCCCTATACGGAAGTATAACAAAACAATATCTAGCAAACATGACATACGAAAATCTATTTTTTTTAATCCATTGGTAACGTTAGGGTAAATTGAGCACCTGTATATTCTACTCCTTCATGAGTATAAGTAACGTTATGTGCTTCAATGCTTCCACCCATCCCATCAACAATCAATTTATAGGTCATGTGTAAACCTAACCCTGTTCCTTGTGATTGATGTTTCGTGCTAAAGTAAGGTTCAAATATCTTGTGTGAAATATCTTGGGGGATTCCACCTGCATTATCTTTAAAGCTTATCACTGCTGTTTTCTCTTCTACGCTTGTTGTAATAAAAATCAATCGATTCTCTTCAATATTTTCTTTTAATGCATCTTTAGCATTGTTAAAGATATTTATAAAGCATTGAATAAGTTCATTTTCATAACCATTGATATTAATCGTACGGTCTGTATCCAAAACAATCTTTATATAATGATTGGTAACAGAGCCTTGAATGAGATGAAGAAAACTCTGCAAATTATCTTCTAGATTAAATTGTTTTTTTACTCTATCCCCTTTGATAAAGTTTCTAAAATCATCAATGGTTTTTGAAAGATACTGAGCATTGTCATTGATGATATCGCAGGTATTATTAAACTCTTTATCTGTAAGTACATCATACTCTTTTTGCATTCTCATGCCTGTTGCTGCACTTGAGATTACGCTTAAGGGCTGTCTCCATTGATGGGCAATATTTCCGATCATCTCTCCCATGGATGCCATTTTCTCAGATTCAAAAAGTTTTTCTTGAATATGCTTATTCTTATCAACTTCAATAATAATTTTTTGTTCTAAATTTTCATTTAAATACTGTAACTCATATTCATTTTCTTTTAGTTCTTGAGTTTGTTTTTGTACTTCAATTTCCAGTTCATATTTATGATTTAGGTTTCTATAAATAAAATAAAATAACAATAACAAAGTGATGAATAAAATCATATTTGTGTATTTATAGTCTTGGCAGATATTATATATAGTACCATCATCTGTATACGAAACTATATATGCTGAGACTCTGTCACCCTGAGCATTTACTATAGGTAAAAATGTAACTATTTTCATCGTACTCTTATAGGGTGCATGCAATGCAAACGGTATTTGTTGATTTATGTTAAAATCAATCTTATCTTTTAGGGGTGCTATTATATTGATCTTAGAAGCTGCCATTCTTTTTTTAGAGTAATGCTCATTAATGGTAAACATGTAGTTCTGATGCTCAATACTTGGTATGTATTCTTGTATCAAGTATTTTTCTTCCCATGCCTTTACATCAAATATATCTTTATTAACTAAAAAATGTGAATGTATTTTATTGACATGGAAAAACTTATTTTGTAAAGCATATGCAGCTAAAGATACCTCTGCAGCTCCTAAATGATTTCCATTTTTATCATAGTAGGGGAATACATATCTAAAAGCATGCGTTGTTCTTCCTTGTTCAAACCCTATTGTAATCTTTTTAGTCTTGTTGGTATGTTGATAACTGTATCGTATATTTGTTAAATCATCACCATATCTATCAGGTTTATGCATCCTTAAAAAAGAGATATTATTGGGAAATACAAACTGGAATTGATGTATTCCACGTGTTTGTAATCTCTGGTACATAGGAGACAAAAGTGCATGCAACTCTGTTCTTAAACTAGCTCTTTGTTCTTCATTTACATTTTGAGCTTGTGAAAACAGTTCAATTACTTTTTTATTATTTTCTACATTACTTTGGATACTTTTAACATCTTGCATAAAATAATCCATTGTCACATCATAATGAGTTTGTAAAACATTGACATGTTTTTCTAAAGCAATTTGAATTCTTTCATCTTTAGTATACGTGGTCATATAAAGAATAATGGTATATACTATTGTAAAAATTAGTATCATTCCAAGTTTAAGTTTCATTGTACAACCTTATATAAAAATTATAATAAAAATTTATTAAGGAATTAATTAAGTGTAATAATAATTTTTAGCATTACATCAGTCATTTCTTCAAAGATACATTTAAATTACATTGTACACTGTCTTGTAGTTTTATAAAATAAAGAGTAACATTACTTCATGGGATAAAAATAAAAAAAGGAGAATAT
>JAYEFX010000231.1:0-26534 GCA_034658775.1 Campylobacterota bacterium | reverse complement strand
CTTTTTTCGTCATGGTTTTAATTCTGCTTTTTAATTCATAATCAAACTTTTTTTGATTTTCAGGTTTAGTATATCCCATGATGGCAATTAACTCTTGAGTACTCATCTCTGAATAATCAACTGCCAATAAGGGAGTCAAAAACAACAATAAAGTAACCATCAATGCACGTAATTTTTTCATTGTCTTCTCCCTTATTTAAGTAGTAAGGAATCATAACATAATAATTGTGTGATAATTGTAAAATATTTTCATAATAGATTAAATTATTCATTTAAGCTTTCCCTTTTCTTAAATTTAGTATAATTAATCCAAGAAGGAAATTATGAAAAATTTAAACTATATTATTAACACATACAACCATGACTATGATTTAAATGACAAGGAGATACAATCCCTTAAAGAGGTTTCTATTTTACTTGAGCGAAATTATATTTTATATGCGTTTAACGAACTTTGGAATGTATTTTATTCTCAAATGTTGCGTCGTATTGAACATTATGGGGTGGAATGTTTTTTAGATACTTATCCCCATAAAGGGACATATCATAGTCATAGTGAGATAGTTTTTGAACGATGGGAAAGCTACAACTCAACCCAATTAATTGAGCATATGAGGTCACTTAAGCTAATTGAAACTTCATGTTATCACCTACTTCATCTACTTTTTTATTACAAATCTAAATTAGAAAATCCCGTAACTAAAGAATATTTTTTGACCCTTTTAACACTGCTTGAAAATACGATCTTATCCCATCCTTTTGTTCAATCAAAAAAAGAACAAAGTACTCTGCTAGCAAGAAGAGCTTCTGATAATCAACCCAAACGTAGACGTTCTGATGAACAACAAAAACATTCTTTTAGCACAAGAAAGCAAGAAGATCGACGTGCTTCGAAAAAAGAGGTCCTACCTGAATTATCCCAAGATATTCACACTGGAAATATTAACCGTTTTCAGCTCCCCTTACAACACAACACCAGCAGTGTTGAAAAATACGGTTAAAGGAGGTTAACTCCTTTATCCTTAAGTCCACCTAGAAGTTGTGCAACATTAGGGTTAACCTTATATCCACTTTCAAGTTCAATATCACCCAGTTTTGATTTAAATACCAACTTGATCTGTCGCTTCCCTTGATTGTGTGCAATTATCTCAAACAGTTCGTACATCAATGCTTCATTATCGCTGTAATCAATCCCTACCAATAAAGGTGGCTCCTCTTTAACCGCTTGTTTCGTTTTGATTTTTTCTTTTTTGGCATCTTTCAAAGATTCAATCTTTCGTATGCTTAATTGCACTCCAAAATCATTTACTTTGGCACGCACTTTAAAAGCGATGGGTTTAGTCAGATCAAAATCTTCATCAAGCTCTTGAAGATGACTCTCAAACAACATCAACTCTAAGTTTCCATGCAGATCCATTAGGGTTCCAATGCCAAATTTATTTCCTTTTTTAGAAATACGTTCCGTTATGTTCTCAATTTTTCCCACAATCAAAGCTTCACTTCCATCAGCTAACTCATCAATTTCAGAACTCAGCGTATAGTTAATGGCATCGAGTTGTTCTCTGTACTTATCCAAAGGGTGTCCAGAGACGTAAAATCCCAATGAATCTTTCTCAAAATCTAAAATTTGCATTGAATCATATTCATCCAAAACATCCAAAGAGATATCCACCGTAACCATCTCTTCATCATCACCAAACAAAGACCCTACTGCCATTTTTTTTGCAAGTGCAGCTTTCCCTGCACTTTCAACTATCTTTTCAACTTGCGTTAGCATTGATTGTCGTGTATACTCAAAGCTATCCAGAGCCCCTGATTTTATCAACGATTCAACGACACGCTTATTTACTTTTGAAGAATCAATACGTGAGATAAAATCACTTAAATTTTTAAACTCACCACCTTCATTGCGTGATGCAATAATAGAATTAATCGCCACATCACCAGCTCCTTTAATCGCTCCCATACCAAACAGAACCGATTCTTTTCCCTCGATGGTTTGAGCATTAAATACCAAATCCGATTTATTAATATGCGGTGGTAAGAGATCTATTCCCAGTCGTTTCACCTCATCCACGTATTTGACAACTTTATCGGTATTGTCTTTTTCCAAGGTTAGCAATGCTGCCATAAATTCCGTAGGGTAATATTTTTTTAAAAAGCTTGTGTAAAAAGTAACCATCGCATACGCTGCAGAGTGAGACTTGTTAAATCCATATCCTGCAAACTTTACAATCAAATCAAACAGCTCTTCACAATGGGAACGTTGATACCCTTTTTTAACCCCACCATCTGCAAATTCACCTTTAAGACGATCCATCTCTTCAACAATTTTTTTACCCATAGCACGTCGAACCAGATCCGCACCACCCAAACTAAACCCACCAATGGTTTGAACAATCTGCATAACTTGCTCTTGATATACAATTACTCCATAGGTTGGTTCCAGTATAGGCTTTAGAGGTTCTTCAAACTCATCGTAAAAATAATCAATTTTTGCTCGACCATGTTTTCGTTCAATAAAGTCATCAAGCATCCCTGATTCCATAGGTCCAGGTCGATACAGTGCCAAGACCGCAATAATATCTTCAAAATTTGAAGGCTTCAATCGTCGATTTAGATCTTGCATACCTGAAGATTCTATTTGAAACAATCCAATAGTATGTCCTGTTTGAACAAGATCATACACACCTTGATCATTTACATCTTCATGAATAAAGTCAATTCGTTTCCCATGTCGTTGTGCTACGAGTTTATTGGCTTCTTCAATTACGGTGAGTGTTTTTAGTCCCAAAAAGTCAAATTTTATAAGATCCACATCTTCTACGTATTTTCCACTGTACTGCGTTGCTAGAGTATCCAATCCACTTGGTTTAAAAAGTGGTGTTTTTTTCCACAAAGGCTCATTGGAGATCACTACTCCTGCTGCGTGTGTTCCTGCATTACGATTAAGTCCTTCAAGCGCTAAAGCATATTCCCACACACGTGCCGATTGAGGATCAGAATCAACTAATTCTTTAATTTTTGGCTCTTTTTCAAAAGAGTTATGCAGGTCAATTCCTAATTCATCGGGAATAAGTTTTGCCATGGCATCTGCTTTGGAATACGGCATATCAAGAACTCGTGCAACATCACGAATCACCCCTTTAGCTAGAAGTTTACCAAAGGTGATGATCTGTGCGACATTGGCTCGACCGTATTGATCTACCACATAATCAATAATTTCACCTCGTCGTGCTTGACAAAAATCCATATCAATATCGGGCATGGATATTCGCTCAGGATTTAAAAACCGCTCAAACAGTAAACCATAAGGCATAGGATCAATATCCGTAATCTCTAAAGCAAAAGCAACCAAACTTCCTGCA
The DNA here is from genome assembly GCA_034658775.1 of Campylobacterota bacterium. GTDB lineage: Bacteria > Campylobacterota > Campylobacteria > Campylobacterales > Arcobacteraceae > JAYEFX01. The sequence continues at coordinate 23,166 of JAYEFX010000231.1, read as the reverse complement.
GCTGATCCTCTTCCTGGACCTACTGGTATATCCATCTGCTTGGCCACAATAACAAAATCCCAAACAATCAGCATGTATCCAGGAAATCGCATGTTGTTTATAATATCAATCTCAACTTGTAAACGATCTTTGTATTCTTGATGTTTGGATTCATCCACAATGACCAGTCGCTTTTCAAGACCTTTCCAACACTCATCAATAAACAATATTTTATCATTTTCAAGAGAATACTCAACATCCGGTTCAGGCAACTCAAGATTGGTGATTTTTGCCTTTTCTCGCGTAAACTTAAAATTTGGAGGTGTTGGATCTCCCAGTTTGATCTCAAGATTACATTTATCTGAGATCTCTTGCGTATTGCTTATGGCTTGTGGAATATCTGCATACAATTTAGCAATTTGCTCCGGTGATTTCACGTAAAACTCATGCACTGAATGGCGTAATCGATTAGGATCATCGTACAATTTATTCATGGCTATACACATAAAAGCTTCATGCGCATCGGCATCTTGGGGATAGGTATAATGGGTATCATTCGTGGCGACTATTTTGATGTCCGTTTCATGAGAAATCTTAATAATTTGATTATCAATATAGTGCTGATCTCCAATACCATGCCGCATAATTTCCAAATAAAAATCATCACCAAAAATCTCTTTGTACTCTAAAGCGATCGCCTTTGCCACATCGTAACCTTTGGCTCCATTTTTTACATTTCGTTCATTTTGAAGATTCAAATGCCAATTGATCTCCCCTTGTAAACACGCAGCACTACACACTAAGCCTTCCGAATTTTCTTTAAGCAGTTTTTTATTGATTCGAGGATAATAATAAAATCCATGCATGTAGGCTTGTGAACTTAAAAACATAAGATTCTTATATCCCACATCATTTTTAGCATACAAGCACAGATGAAATCGTTGTTTGGTTGATTTATCCCCAATCTCTTCTTGATTGTGAATGTACGCTTCCATACCAATAATAGGTTTAATCCCCTCTTTTTTCATGGTATTATAAAAATCAATGGTACCAAACATATTTCCATGATCGGTCATGGCCACACTGGTCATCCCTAACTCTTTGATACGTTTTGCGAGTGCTTTGATTTTATTTGCACCATCCAGCAGTGAATATTCGGTGTGTAGATGTAAATGGGTAAATTGTGGTATATCAGACATAGTAAAATCTTTATGGTTTATTTAGTATTTTAAGAGAGTATTATAGTAAAAAATAGATGACAATAAATTAAAATTAAATTTTAATTTATTGTCTAAAAAGTGGAAATTATTGGTGTTTTTTTGTTTCTACATTTGGAAGAACAAGCATATTTACAAATCGTCCTTCAAGTTTAGGTTCATTATCTTTATGACCTATATCTTCAAGCATCGGCCAGATTCGATTAAGTACTTCAATTCCTGCTTCAGGATTTGCCATCTCTCTACCTCTTAAGAAGACTCTACATTTTACATGAAAACCTTTTTCTAAAAATTCACGTGCATGTTTAACTTTGTAACGAATATCGTTGTCTGCAATTTTAACCGAAAATTTTACCTCTTTAAGTACGATCACTTTTTGGTTTTTTCGTGCTTCTTTTTTCTTTTTTTCTTGCTGATACTTGAATTTACCATAATCCATGATTTTAGCAACAGGAGGCTTACCGTTTGGAGCAATAAGCACCAAGTCAAGTCCTGATTCTTCTGCTAATCTCATCGCTTCATGCGTAGGGATAATTCCATGTTGTGTTCCATCATCATGAGAACATCTCACCTCTTTAACCTGAATATCCTCATTCATGATTACATCGTCTTGTTTTTTACCTTTATGCTGACTCAAATTTCTCCCTCACTTTTTAATTGTTTTAACATTGTAATAAACTCATCCTTTGATAAAGTTGATTGCTCTCTGTTTCGTCTGTCCCGTAAAGCAATTTGTTGATGCTCTACCTCTTCATCACCAATAACTACAATCATTGGTACTCTTTGTTTTTCCGCTACTCGAATTCGTTTGTTTAAACTCTCATTTTTATTGGATATTTCACTGTCAACTTCAAGTTGCAATAACTCTTTTTTCAACTCATTTGCATACGCCTCATGAGTATGAGCTATTGGGATAAAGATAACTTGCGTTGGAGCAATGATAAATGGAAACTCCCCAGCAACATGCTCAGTTAAGATACCAATAAATCGCTCAAATGATCCAAGAATTGCTCGGTGAATCATCACTGGTCGTGCACGATCATTGTCCGCAGTTACATATTCAACATCAAAACGTTCGGGTAAGTTCATGTCTACTTGAACCGTACCACATTGCCACTTTCGTCCAATTGCATCAAGAATCTTGATATCAATCTTAGGACCGTAAAATGCTCCACCACCTTCATCAATTCCATACGCAATGTTGTTTTCATCTAAGGCATCCATGATCCCTTTGGTTGTACTTTCCCAAAATGCATCATCACCAATTGCTTTTTTAGGTTTAGTAGACACTTCCATCTCATATTTAAAATCAAATTTACTCATCAGTGACTCTACAAAACCAAGCACTTCAATAATCACATCTTTTACTTGATCTTCCATACAAAAAATATGCGCATCATCTTGAGTAAACTCTCGAACTCGAAACAATCCATGCATTACGCCAGATTTTTCATGTCGATGCACCACACCGTATTCAAAAAACTTTAGTGGTAAATCTTTGTACGATACCAATGAGTTTTTAAATATCTCAATGTGCCCCACACAGTTCATAGGCTTAATTCCGTACTCTTGCCCATCAATTTGCGTGAAATACATGTTTTCTTTGTAGTTTGCATAGTGTCCAGATTTTACCCAAGCTTCTGCTTTTAAAATCTCTGGAGCACGAACAGGTTCATACCCTCGAACACGATGTGCTTTGTACAAAATTTGCTCCAACTTCGATCGAAGTCGTGCACCTTTTGGTAACCACAATGGAAGCCCTGCTCCTACATTGTCACTAAAGGTAAACAGTTCAAGTTCTGTTCCTAGTTTTCGATGGTCTCTTTTCTTTGCCTCTTCAAGCATCCGTACGTATTCACGCAGCTCATTTTTATCAAAAAATGAGATACCGTAAATTCGTGTAATCATCTCATTTTCTTCATCACCCCCAAGATACGCACCAGCGACTCGCGTGAGTTTAAACGTCCGAATCATTCGCGTGTTAGGTACATGAGGACCACGGCAAAGGTCTTCAAAATCCCCTTGCTTGTACATCGTAAGCGTATCATCAGGGATATTTTTTAATACCATTTGCTTTAATTCATCATCGGCAAATTTTGCTTGAATCTCATCTCGTGATACTTCATATCGCTCAATTGGCATTTTTTTACCAGCAAGTTCTTTCATCTTTTTTTCAATGGTGATTAAATCATCATCATTGATTGAGCTGTCTACTTTAAAGTCGTAGTAAAATCCCTCTTTAACCACTGGACCTACGAAAAACTGGGCTTCTGGGTAGAGTTCTTTGATTGCTTGCGCCATAAGATGCGCTGTAGAGTGTCGTAAGATTTCAAGAGCTTCAGGTGAGCTGTCTGCTTTGATTTGTTCTCCATCTATGCCCAATTCTTGGGCAGTTTGAAGGTCGTATATGTGACCGTCGTTAACAATTCCTATTGGTTCCAACAATATCCTTTTTTATATCTGTTTTTTAATAAATTCTAATATTTTAGCTTAATTAGACTTAAAACAGTGTACAATACTCTATGGTTTTAAATTTATCAAAAATAAAAACAGAAGCATTGTTACTTATCTGTAAAGATCTCATTGTTCAGTACCAAAGTAATGATGAAAATATTTACGGTGTTGATGAAGCTACTGTCAATCTTATCAACTACACCACTGAAAATATTTTACAAGCAATCAATTCAACCATACATCAACACAGTTATTACATCAAAAATGCACGAAATTCTCGTATTAAAGCAATTATTACCTCCTATGAATTTATATCTAAAGAGTTAGGTAAAGAGCTGGTTGAAGGCAAACCTTTTAATCCTGCTATGCTGTATTTTGCCTTGCTTGCTACTTGGTTTGCAGAACTGGAACATGAAAAAACAGCCAAAGATTACATCTATTTTACGCTGTATCCCTATGCACAAGTCTACGATACACTGCTTATCAATCAAACAAATACCCAATACAAAGCACTGAATATCTCAATGATCAACATAGCTGAAAAAGTGATTGAAAACCTTCACAATTATCGGAATTATTAATCTATCAAATTTTAAATTAATAGTATATTTGCCAGTAACTATCATACTGATATTCAGATTTTGCTTTTTGAGTATAAAATTTAAATTTTTTTACTTCTTTTTTAAAATATGTCAGCTCTTTCCTACTAAAACCAACTTTTTCTAAATAAAATCCAGCAAGTTGTTGATATGGGTAAATAAAGTCGAAATTTTCAATAATAATACAAACTCTCTTTGGATCAATCTTGTCTTTTAGATTTATAAATAAATCAATTAAGTGTTTTGGACTTTTGAAATATTGAACATTCACAATCATCTCAATAAAAGTCCTATTAATGGAAGAAACTTTATAACCATTAAAATTAATAATTGTATTCATATTAGCACTTTTAGGCTCTAAAATGACAATATTTTTTCCATCTTTAGTACCATAATTTTTAGTTTTTCTAGGAGCCTTTTTAAAGGCACTGTCAATAGAATCTTGTGTTAATTGATTATGGTCATTATAGTTATATTTTGGTGTAGATATTTTAGAGATAAAAATAAAATCGTTTCTAAAAGTACTTATATCCTGAATATTTAATGCAGTAGACATACTAAAAAATGATTTACTTTCTAAAGATTCTGCAAATTTATATACATTAAATTTTTTGCCATCTAAAAAAGTATATCTTGTTTTAATTTTACCCTTTATTGATACAGTATGAGAGCTCATATTTAATTCATTTAAAGCTCTATCATAAAACATACTATAACTCATACTTTTGGATATTAAATTGTTTTCTTTACAGTATTCTATTAATTGATAAAGACCTTTATCCGAGTAAAAATCAATCATTACTGCTTTTGTTTTTATTTTTTCTATATTTTTACTGAAATAATCTCTCATTTATTTCCTTTAGTATAAGTATATATACTTATACATTACCATAATATATACTTTTTGTCAAGAGTAAATATTGCTTGACAAATTCTTATATTTACTATATAATTAAGTATATATACTTAATTAATATGCAAGGTTAAAAAATGAAAATTTATGTAATAAAAAATGGGCTTGATATTGGTTACTTAACACAAAGTGAAGAAAATAGGAAAGTTTCATTTATATATCTTCCAGATAGAGATTACATACTTCAAGGTTTAAAGAGTAAAGAAAATACTTCTGATACATTATTCCCTATTTTTGAGAACTTATTACCAGAACATCAGTATCTAGACATTATAAAAGCAAGATATTCTATTAAACTAGAAATAGAAACCTTGTTATATTTAGAAGACATACATGGAAGCTTTGAGTTTTATACTGAAGAAGATTATCAAGGGAAAAGTTTTAGTGAAATACCTAAGCTTATATTTAATGAATGTAAAAATGAAATATTAAATAATAATTACGTATTTCCAAATATACTAAATGATTATAATTTAAAAATTGGAGAGGATATCCTTTATCCTGAAGAATTAAAACATAGTAAATTAATTGGTATCAGTGGATTTCAATATAAATTTAGTATTGAGCTAGATAGCCAAAATAAAACGATTGAATATGATGCTACAAAAAACAGTGAATACTTTATGAAACCTTACAGTGAATATTACACATTACATGACCCATTAGATAGATCTAGATCTTATATTCCATTTTTACTTATTAATGAACATATTTTTATGACTATTGCAAGGGATTTAGGTTTTGATATTCCTTATAATGCAATCATTAAGGGGAAGGATGATTATCACTATATTATAAAAAGATATGATAGACATAAAGAAAGTAGAATTGATCACCACGAACTTTTAACACTTCTTGAAAAGAAAAGTGATCAAAAATATAAAGTAACAATGCAAGAAGTTTTATTAAATACAAAAAGTTATATTACTCAAAATGAGTTATATCAGCTTTTTAAATTCATTGTTTATTCTGTGATTATAGCACATGGAGATTTACATGCAAAAAATCTCTCTTTAATATTTCAAACAAATGATTTGTATGAGACAAAAATGCAACTAGCACCATTGTATGATATTTCTACAACTGCAATTTATCAAGAACTTCATTCTAGAAATTGTGGTATGAAAATTAAAAATAAAACATCAAAAATCAATACAGACGATCTTTTATGGCTTTGTGAAAAATTAGAACTAGACAAAAAAAAATCTATTGAAATTATTGATGAAGTTGCATGCTACTTCTTAGATAATTTTCTTCAATACATTGATAAACTTCCTCCAGAGATAAAAACACTCAAGTTTAAAAGAAAACGTTATGGATTTGATACTCTTGAAGCTACTTTTGATAGGTTTTATAATAAACGTTGTAGGTATATAAATGATTACCTAGATATTGATACAACTCAAGATATATTTGATTAAATATCTTGACAACCGCATATAAAATCAACTGGATTTTATATTTAGCCTTTAGGCTGAGGGCGTCAGCTTCCGACTTATGCTCTAACAATAAACACTTTTATTCTCATGACACTATAAATTTAAACTTCTAGAAGCTTTTAGAGTTAAATGGTATTAAAATAAGAACATTGTACAATCCTTTAGGAATACTATAAAAAAGGATTTTAAGCATGCAAATAAGAGTCTATTACGAAGATACCGACGTAGGTGGAGTGGTTTATCATTCTAACTACATTAATTATTGTGAACGTGCACGCAGTGAGCTGTTTTTTGAACGAGGCATGTCACCGCATCAAGACAATGAATATTTTGTAGCCAAGCACCTTGAAGCAAATTTTATCAAACCTGCCGTATTTGCAGATGTATTGGAAGTGGCTACCAAAGTAATCAAACTTAAAAATGCTTCAGCTGTACTGCTTCAAACCATCACACGAGATGGTGAAAAACTTTTTGAGATGACCATTACGGTTGCGTATTTAAAAGATAAGCGACCAGCAAAAATACCCACACAGATCAAAACATTTTTCCAGCAGCATCTTTAAGAGGGGATCAATACCTCTTTTACATCTTCATATATTTTTGCATCTATTTGTAATTCATATTTTGCATCCACAATCTTATCTAAAATGACAATAGTAGATAAATCGTGCCCATTTTTTGAAATACTTAGTCTAAGTGTGCTTTCATCTTCCATCGAAAGTGGATTGAAGATCAACTCCAGCACATTTTTATACGAAGTATTTAAACGTTTATTCACATGCTTTAATGATACTATTTTTACTTCATTGCGATTTAAGTGGGATACTCCATCTTGCGTATATTCTATTCGACCATTAGTTTTGCCATTTTGCAATGTTGAATAGTTTAAAATATATGAAGGGATCACAACTTTTGCTACTTTAACCCAAGCACTTAACAAGCGATAATTTAAAAATCGCTGCTTGATCACTTTATAACTTTTACCATTTTTCTCGTACTCATTACGCAGATGATACAGCGCCAATCGCTCTTCAATCGATTCACTTAATATTTGTCCACCAATAGGAGAGATCATCTCATCCATAAGTTTATCTTGGTATTCTCGTTGAGGCATCAAACCAAATAAACAGCCGCAATAGTTTTGACGATACAAAGAGTTTTCTTTGACAATTTCTCCTTGCAGTTGAGTCCCATTACCCGTACGATAATCTTTAAATATCCACTGCAATCCAAACTCTTTTTGCAGTTCTTGCCCTATTGTTTCAAGTTTATCTTGTGATTTTTTAGGGGAAATAAGTAGGGTTGTTGTAAAACTTTTTTCTCCTAGTTCTAAAGCTTTTTGTGCCGTGACTCTTAATCGATTATCAAAACATACCGTGCAACGATCACCTTTTTCAGGTTCTTGTTCTAATCCTTTTACAAGCTTTAACCAGCCCTCAAAATCATACTCCCCTTCAAGTAGTTCAATACCTAGCTTTTCACAACTGTATTGCACATCTAAAAATCTCAAGGCATATTCACTGTAAGGCTGAATATTTGGATCATAAAAAAAACCCACAAAAGTCTCATTTGGGTAGTCTTCTTGTAATTTTTGTAGAAAATAGTGACTATCTACCGAACAACAGATATGTACAAGCAAATTCATTCCTTTATAAAGAATCATTATAGTAGAATATTTCCTAATAACAATTGAGGTATCAGCAAATGGCTAATAAACAAATACATATTGACAAAGAAGCAGTAACCACTCTTTCAATGGTAAAAGAGGGATTACTTTCTCCTGTAACTGGATTAATGAATGAAAACGAAGCCAAAGAGGTCAATCAAACAGGACAATACAAAGGGGAAATTTTCCCTTTTTCTTTTATTTTAGCACCCAGTGGATCAATCAATGAAGAGGTAATCGCACAAGCACAAAAAGGTGAAGTTTTAGACCTTGTTTGTGAGCAAAAGATTATAGGTACTATTGTGACTGATGAAACCTTTAAAATCGATATTCAAGAGCGTATAAAAAGTATTTACGGGACAAATAACCCTGAACACCCAGGTGTGCAAAGTACAACAACACGTCTTGGAAATTATGCAATTTGTGGGCAATACAATGTAGATTTTGATGATGTTAAAAAGCATAAACAAAAATGTATGGAAACAATACAAAACAGCAATGCACAAAATGTATCCTCAATCATCATCTCTGGAAAACCTTTTCATCGTGTTCATGAACGATTAATTCGAACCACTTTAGTAAAATCAGATTTAATGGTAATTTTTATTTTAAAAAACTACACGGATGAACTTTTGGATTATGATATTCGATACAAAACAGTGCAATACTTCATTGAGCACTTTATCCCAAAAAATAAAGTGGTCTTAGTTCCATTGGAGCATACCTACATCTTTGCAGGATACAATGAGCTTCTTTTAGACAGTATCGTAGCTAAAAATTTTGGTTGTAATGAACTCATCATTGGACAAAATCATGCTGGACTAGGCGCTTACTACGATCATGATAATCTTAAAACCATTGCGGATACCATAACCAATATTGATATTGAACTTATGAGTGAATTTGTTTACTGTAATGAATGTACCACTTTAGTCAGTACCAATGCATGTCCGCATGGAAGTCATCATCATATAAAATACCATTCAAGCTCTATTTTAGATCTTTTAGAGATGGGGATTATGCCACCTGCAATTTTAATGCGCGCAGAGATTAGCTCAATTATTTTATCGCACCTGTTTCCTAATCGAACTGAAAAATTAGCAAAGATTCATCAAGATTTATCCCCATCAAGTGGACTTTTAGACGATTTTGAATCAACTGACTTTTATAAAAGTTTGATGGACTTGTATCAAACATCTTCACTCACCTAAAGATGAGATATCTCTACTGTTTTGTCATTTTCTTGTTTTTTGCAGGATGTGCGCAAAACCAACCACAACTCACTCAAAGTGCTAAAATACTCATTAAAACACCCAGCATGAAATTTTATGATGTGGGTTTTGTTTCAAGATTTCAAAATCACACAGAAGTACAAATTTACAGTGCAGGAGCATCCATACTTCAGCTCAAAATTTACAAAGATAGAGTGTGTAGAGACACTTTTGAGTGCCAAAGTCTCAAAGAGTTTAATGCTTCAAATCTACATAAAAGCTATGCGGAGGATTTTTTATATCAACTGTTTCAACAATCTAAAATCAACTACACGGATACAAAAAACCGTATCCGTATTAAAGTGATTCCAAATTAATCACTTCATCTTTTAGTGATTTTTTATTAATTTTATCATGATCTTGGACCATCATTGGAAGTTGCTGTTTAAAGATAATTCGACTGGGTACCATGTAGATTGGAAGATGCTGTTTGAGTTCTAGCAACAACTCATTTTTTGCTAACTGTTTATTGGCTTGATACACCAAGACAATCTCCTCTTCTATATCTTCATTGTCAATTCCAAATACAGCACACTTTTCAATACTGGATATGTTGTTGTACACCACTGTTTCTATCTCCAAAGGATTGATTCGGTAACCACCTGATTTGATCATATCATCATGCCGTCCTACAAAATAGATATATCCCTCTTCATCTTTATACACATAATCCCCACTTGCAACCACAATCTCATCAATTAAATCACTTCCTAAATCAACCACATTTTTAAGAATCTGTATACTTTTAAATCGTGTATTGGTTTCAACTTTTGAGTTCCAGTAACCTTTATAGATACCCGCTCCCCTATGTATCAATTCTCCAACTTCTCTTGGGGCACACTCTTTGCCCTGTTCATTAATAACATACAAATCCACATCAGGGATTGCTTTTCCAATAGATGTAGGACGTATTTTCAACTGCGTTGGATTCAAATATGCCGAACGGAATGCTTCGCTTAACCCATGCATGTAATAAAACTGTGCCTTACTAAAGTATTCATCTGTTTTATTCATCATTTTAGGCGTTACATTTCCCCCAGAAGAGGTGATGATGCGTATATCTTGAAGCTGTACGGGATCAGGTAAACGATGCACATCTTCATCAAACATCTGAGATAGATGAATAGGCATAAGAGGAAGTACCGTCACTTTTTGTTTGATTAAATACATAAAAAAGTCCCCTGGAGTCAAAAAAGTATAAATAGCAAAAGTTGCTTGTTTATACAAAGAGCAAAAAATCTGATTCAATCCATAATCCACACTAAAAGAGAGCAAGCCGGAAATTACATCATTGTCTTGAAGATGTAAATATTTAGATACCACTCGCGCACCATCCATAAAGTTTCGATGTGAAATCACTACTCCTTTAGGAAGTCCTCCTGTACTAAAACTGTACGTAATGGCTGCATTGTTATGCCCTTTAATGCTGCACGTATACTCGTGTGAAAAGCACTTGTATATTTCATCAAAACTTACGATATTTGGATCATCTACACTTTGCGTACAGATAACTTTGCCCTCAAATCCGATCTTTTGAATCAACTCTAATTTTGCCGCATCGGTTATCATGCACGATACATTACAATCATCAATAATATGTTGTACTTGTTCCGCTTTAAGCAATCGAGTAATGGGGACAAATACATAAGATGTAGATAACACTCCTAAAATCGAGATCACTTTTGCAATATCTTTGTGTCCATAAATACCCACACGGCTACCAAAAGGAAGATTAAGTTGGTCTAAATATAAGGCTACTTGATTTACTTTTGCAAACAACTCTTCATACGTTAAAGAACCATCTTTATCAACCAAAGCTGTCTTATTAGGATTCTTTTCATAAGCGATTTCCAATAAATTTCGTATACTGTTAACTGACATATTTACCCCTATTTAGCGTTCATTCCAAGTGTCCAAATCGTATAGTCATCATCAACAACCACCTTTGGAAACACATGAAAATTTAAGATCTTTTTATAAAAAAAAGTGACAATATCTTCCATTTGTTCACGAGAAAGAACTTTTGTAATTCCACCCGTGAGTACTATACTATTTAGCCCAGTAAGTTTTAGATTAAGATATTTTTGATGCTGATGCGATACTTTGTACAATACCAAGAAAATAGACAACTGCATCAATAACTTTGTGGTTTCATCACTTTTATGTTCCAACATATTTTCTGTTGTATTTAAATGGGCTAAAAGTTCATAGACAAACTCATTGTTTTTAGCCGTAAAGACTAAAGAATCACGCGATTTGTAGACTCCTAGTTTTTTAAATACCAACCGATCATATTCATTTTCCGTGATGATATTATCCTCTACTAAATCTTTACTGTAGTGAATATCCGTCGTTGCACCACCAATATCGATCACAATATACGGATCAACCACATCCACTTTTGTATGGATCAAGGGTAAAGCACGATTGACAATATACGGTGTGGAATAGATCTGATTATCCGTAATTTCATACAGCTTTTTAATCTCTTCTTTCCCTACTATATCTTGATTGTACAGATTTGTAAGATACTCTTTAAGTCTGTCTTCGTTCATCTGCAGTTTATTGGTGATAATATTGTCCAATACTACTAAGTTTTCAATATTTTTTTTCAAATAAGGAATTTGAGTTTGACTCCCTACGTACACAATATTACTGTAGTGCATTTTTTGTAAATAGTTTAATAGCTTTTCATCAAACACATCTTGAACACTATCAATTCCCCCTACAATTATCACTACATCAATTAGATCACTGGGTATTTCTGACTTTTCTATCTTACTGTACAGCACCGTATCAATAATATTAATTCCTGAATTGTACGCAATATTACTTGCATATTTAAGTGAAAAAGATTGACTAATTCCAATGATCAGCGTGCTTAACCCTCCATTTGCAGAAGAGCAGATATGGATATCTTTTTTATCGTGCTGTTCAATCAAATCATGGCACTTTGAGGTCAAATCATCATAAATAGTTGTTTCAAAATTACGAAAATAGTGGGTGATATTATCTTGCGTAAACGCTTTAAAGTAGGTACTTCCTACATCAATGTACATTTTACTCATAACATCACCCCTATATCTTTGATAATTTGATTCACAATCGAATTTTTATCTTTTCCTAGATCTATCTTTGATTGCTCATACGCCAATGATTTATCTGAAATTGGCATGGCACCACGTTTGTAAATACGAATGTTACTTTGAGGATCACGTACGGTTATTACCTCATTGTTGTTGATAATATGTGGGGAAAATGGAACATCAATAATGCCATTTTTAATGGAGTTAAAAACTTTTCGCCACAATGTATCTGCAGGGTCATTAAAGATCGCTTCAAATACTTCATCCACCATATTAGTAAGATTTTCTTCCTCTTCCATATCTACAATACACGGCAAACCTCGAAGCATGTTCAACGTGTATTTGACATTGGATACAGCTTGTGCGTTATCCTCTTTGGTTGGAATTCCAAACGCTTCAGCTCTAGTTTTAGTGATAATTTTATCCGCACCCACCATTGAAGCAATCAACGTACTGGTGTTGATCAAACAATCTGATTTCTCTTTATCTCGCGGAAAGGCACCCATCCACTGATGATATACTAAATTGATTGTTGCATCTTTACAACCAATCTTTTGAGCGTATTTTTTTGCTGCTTTTTTAAGAACGGCTGCGGTTACAACATCTTGATTGAGCGATCCCGTTTGAGAAAAACTTACTGAAAAAGATTTTACTCCCTCTTCTAAAGAAAGCATCATCTCAGCAATTTGTATCACAATAGTAACCACTGGTGGTACCAAAGTAGCCGTTAAAGGACCAAAAGATTCTCTGTTTATAGGTTCATTGAGTGTTGAGTATTTTGCGCACACACGCTCTACGTGTTTCCAGTATAAAAATGCTTTGTCCAAGGGGAAGTTTTTTGAATACGGAAGCAAATAGGTAATTGGTCCACCTTCAATCTCAAAAATTCCTGAAGCAATAGCCATATCTACAAGCAATCTTGCATCGGGTGTTCCATGTCGTAAAGATATTGGTGTATTGAAATGGGTCATCATCTTTCGTGTGGTTCGATATCCTTGCGTAACAAGAGGATAACCATTGAGCATATCGGTTTCCGTCTCTTCACTAAGTCGCAGCATCTTAGCCGCACTTGCGTAATCATTGAGTCTGGTATGCGAATCGATGGTGCAAGGGAGAACATCTACATCTGCATTGGTAAAAAACTCATACAAAGAAAACATTTTTTCATACGTTGGGAATCCACCACGTGGTTGCACAAGGGTTTTTCCTCTGTTTTGTTTAAATTTATGGGAGATAAAAAGATCTTTTGAAGCTCCTTTTACAAACTCCTCAACCTCAGCAAAATCAAAATGATCTACGTATTCATTGGAGACAATAATCTCTCGATCTCGTTGCAATAAACTCATAGATTTTTCCCTTGCACATACTCATCAAGAGTATCCAGACCCTCAATCAAATCAATTTGATGAAACACCAAATCAAATCCAAACTCTTTGTATTTTGGTACAATTTGTTCATTGGTAGCTTCACCAACACTTAAATTTCCACCAATAACAAAAATAATATCTTTAAGTTGATACTTTTGCTTTAAAAAAAGAAGATCTCTACACCATCCTTCTGCTTCACCGTTTAGTGAAGAGATGAGTAATATTTTAGCATCGGTTTCAATAACCGCATCTATAAATTCTTCCAAATAGGTATTTACCCCTAAGTTAAAAACTTCATATCCACGTTGTTGCAAAGAGATATCAATCAATCGATTTGCCACAACATGAATATCGTTTCCAACGACACCCGTTACAATTTTCATCTACACATAACCTTTTATAAATAATTTCTTATTGTATCTAATTATAGTTTATAGGTTATCTAACTATAATATGCTACTTATTTTAAAGGAATTTAATGAAATTTTACACTGCTGATATTTGTGATAATCATACGAATAATGTTCAAGTCGTTCAACCACTCTTCCACTCTTATGGAGGGGTAAACACGTTTCACGGTCCAATCCATACCATCAAACTTTATGAGGACAACAAAGACTTGGTTTCCCTTCTTCGTGATGTACGAGGAGATGGAAAAGTTTGCGTTGTTGATGTAGTGGGTGATTATTGTGCGGTTGTGGGTGAAACACTTATGGGCTTTGCCTATAAAAATGGCTGGGCAGGTATCATTGTCAATGGTTACATTCGAGATACTCATGAAACCACCCAAATCCCAGTAGGGCTTTTAGCTCTTGGGAAATATCCATTTAAAAGTCTCAAGAAACACGCTGGTGAACAAAATCTTGAACTTGATTTTGCCGGGGTAAAATTTCAACCAAACGCTTACGTGTATGCGGATAATGACGGTGTTATTGTATCAAAAGAAGAGATACAGTTATAAGAGAGGGAAATCCTCTCTTATCGTACTTTATACAATCCTACCATTTTTGCACGTCGCATAAAAATATTATCTCCTGATTCTGATCCAGGAATATAAAATGCTTTTATATATAAAGGTTGAGTACTATTTAATTGCATCAAATGATAATTACCCATAAGTGTCCCTACTTTCCATCCATCATAATTAAGCATTGTTGTTTCTTTTTTATATCCTCTGTCAAATTTATCATCTTTATCACTCAATCCCACTTCAATAATGGCTGATTTTGATACTCTATCCATAAAAAAGACCATAACAACCCAATCTTCTTTTTTTGAATATTTCTTTGCATCTATTGGGGTAACTGCACGTGATGCAGCATAATTATACATCTTATAAAATGATTTTGGTAGCATAGAAGACTTTAACATTTTATACTCATTAGCGGGCAACACAAAACAAACTGTTTTTTCTACAGGAAGATACTTTGGTACTGCTGTATATTTTTCAATAGCAATTTTAGCACCATTGAGTGAATATGTAGCATTGATAGTATAGGCTGCTGTTCGTCCTAAAGAATCAGCTAAAATCACATCTGCAACTAAATTCTTTTGTCCAATATTTTGTTGATAATCATATTGTAACAATCTGGCTTCTTTAAAATTAAACAATCTAGCATTGAGCAAATCACTTTTCATAACAGAATTAAATGTAACATTCTTATTCACACGATTTGTTCGAAGTATTTTTGAACTTATAGCCAAGATTACTTTTGAGGCATCATGAGGCATCAATACAATATTATCAGAAACAATAGGTGATGTGACCTTTTGTTTTCCAATTGACCCAAGATTTGGACCAGTACAACCATAAAACAGTGCCAATATCATAAAAAAACTTAGTATTTTCAATATCATTTTCATCATAAACTCCTTTTATATTTCATTTGGCCACATTTTAGCCGTGTGACGTTCCATTGGTATGGGAGCATTGAGTATTGTTCTCATTTGCTGATACACTTCTACATTTTGAGAGGTTTGAAGCAACATATATACCAATGCTGGAGTAATTTTTCCATCTTGTTTTACACCCAGTAGTTTTTGATATGATTTGAGTGCACGTATTGTTTTTCTACCTATTTGTCCATCTATACGCCCAATTTTTTTACCATGTTGCAACAAAGTTGCTTGAATAATTTTTGGAATATTGAATGCTTCTGATTGTTGCATAAACCACAATAAACTACTTGATATTTTTGTATTTTTATCAAACTTCATGGTTTTGATATATTGACTAATAGCTGATTTTGTTTGTGTACTTAAGTGTCCATCAATATTACCTACATCATAGCCTTTAATACTGAGTGCTTTTTGTATCTCTTTGATAAGTCCATGTGTACTGTAACTATGTGTAGCAACAATTTTTTTATCTTTTTCCCACAATATATTAAAATAATATGCTTGAGCATTATTATATGCAAATAAAGCTTTTACTGTAGTCAAGTACCATTTATCTTGCGTCTGAATCAATTGACCTTGTTCTCCTTGAGCTGAATACGCACTCATTGACACATTTGAGAATATTTTATCTGTATTATCCAATTTATTCATCATAAATGCTATTAAGTGATACTCTTGTGGAACTACGTCCATTTGCACATCATAACTATTAAGTTTTTTAGATACTGATTGTACATGCATTAAGGCTTGTGCGAATGTCATATCTTCTAAGGTGTCAATATCCAAACGATTTGCTGGTGCCATAAAAAATGCTGCTCTTGGTTTTGCACTATTGGATAATTCAACATTATGAATAACAATCGAGTGACGGTTTTTCATCGTACAAGCTGCTTCAAATTGAGTATGAATCATTCTATCAACATGATCAGAATGCATAATAAAACCCCGAACATTTAATTGTGAACCATTTTGTTCAAACCAATCCACAAAAATAGATTTCATGGAAAAACCTGTTTCTTCCAGTCTTTTAGATAATTTTGCACCAAGTATTTGTGTTTCTAATGTAACTCTATATGCACTTTTTGGTACTACTTGATTACTCATGGTGTACCCTACAGTTTTTGCTACAGCCACACTAGACATGTTATTAACAGATTTCGCATCAACAAATGACAAAATTAGTAGTACACTCATTAAGATTCTCATTATTATAAATCGTTTCATTTTAAATCCTTTTAATGATAAACTGTATGGCCACTATTTGTCGTTCTTGTGCCATTATAATTGGGTGAATGATTTGAATAAGTTGGTGTTCGTTTTGTTGTACTAGGTTTTACATCAGGCATTGCCCCTCTAATCTCACCTAGTGTTGTATCAACAAATCCTCCAGCTAAAGATGATGTACCTGCAGGTAATAAAACTGAAACAGCCAATGTTTGAAGACCAGCCTTACTGGTATCTTTTACTGAATTTCCTGAAGCAAGTGATGTTACAACCGTATATGTTGTACCAATAGCCAAAGAAGTTCCTGCACTAATCGTTCCTACAACCACACCACCACTAGTAATGACTACTGTTCCTGCGGCGGTCATACTGGCCAGTGCTACTCCCGATCCAAATACAACTACTTTTGAACCAAATTCTCCAGCAGCCATCAAACCAGAAACTCCTGTCCAAAATTTATTTTCTAATCCTGACCAAAACTGTTCTTGTTTTATTCGCTGTTTTTCTAATTCCTCTAGAGTTAATGGTTCCTCTTCTATCTCTACTGTAGAACCAGCAATATCACTACTTCCAACTGAGCCGTAACCTATAGATCCAAGATCAAAATCACCATCCCAAAATGAACCAATACCATCTCCATCACCACCTCCACCATCACCGCCTCCCCCTCCACATGCTCCTAAGGGGATATTTCCAAAAAGTAGCGAAGCGGTCACCGCATACATCATAAACTTAGATTTTTTCATAATTAACTCCTTAAAAATGAATTAACTAAAAAAATTATAATTCAATTACAATCTTTTTATTATAAATGATAGTCCTATGTTTCTTATATGAATATAAAGCAGGGAAACTAATTAAATAATTATTTTTAAGGGAAAAAGAGTACCACAATTAAGTGCAGTATTATCACCTATCTTGGATGATAATACTTTCTCATTGTACTTATCGTAAAGAACTGATCGCCTGTTTGGCCATATCAATAAACCCATCAGGTCCGGGGATAACTGGAATTAACGTTGTTCCTATCCCACCCCAAATAATAAGCAGTCCCATCATAAAAATAAGAATGGTACTAATATCAATAGGAAGTTTTTTCTGTGGTGTTTTGGAAGGATAAAAGTACATCATTGCAATCAGTTTAAAATAATAATATACTGAGATAAATGCCGTTAATATTCCAAGCCCAGCTAACAATATTTGACCCGATTCAATAGCGGAAGTAAAGATGTAAAACTTACCTAAAAATCCTATGGTTGAAGGAAATCCTGCAAGAGAAAGCATGAAAATACTCATGGTCAAAGCCATGTACGGTCGTCGTGTTGCAAAACCTTTAAAATCTTCATATTTCATTTGTGTTTGTTGTTGAGAAGAGAGAAAACTTAAAATTCCAAAAGCTCCAACAGCTGATATAAAGTAGGCAATCAAATAAAACATAACTGCAGGAGCAGCTACTTCTGATCCCAATCCCAAAGAGGATATACCAATAAGTAAATACCCACTGTGTACGATGGATGATCCTGCAAGCATTCTTTTTACCAAGGACTGGTTAATGGCCAACCATGATCCACCAATTAAAGTAAGTATTGTCATCACTTGCAATATTTCTGTCCAAAAACTGTTTACTGGGGCAAAATTCACCAAATACAAACGAAGTGCAATTGCAAATACTGCAATTTTAAATGTTGATGCCATAAACATCGTAATAGGATAAGGAGCTCCATGATACACATCCACTACCCACGAATGAAATGGCACTGCACCAATCTTAAACATAATCGTAATCATAATAAATGTAGCACCCACAATGAGCAAGGTCATCTCATGAAGTTTATGCGTTATTGTATACTCTGCTATTTGAGTTAAAGAGGTGGATCCCACTGCACCATAAATGAGTGCTGTTCCTAACATAAAAAATGCTCCCGTAATCGCTCCTAAAATTAAGTATTTCATCATCGCTTCAGAGCTAACTTTATTATTCTTATGGTATCCCACTAACGTATACATACTCAAAGAAGCAATCTCAAGTGCAATAAAAGCCGTAACCAACTCATGAGCATGAGACAACATCATCATACCAAAAACACTGAATAAAATCAGAGCAAAATATTCACCTGTAAAATAATCCCGACTTTTAAAGTAATCCGTATTAATCAGCAGTGTAAGTATCGCACCAACGGTAAACATCACATCAAAAATAGCGGAAAAGTCATCCATAATAAAACTGTCTGCAAAGATTTTTTCAAATAAAAAGCTACTGCTTTGAGACTCATACGTAACATACTGCAAAATAAGAGATAAAACTAAAAATGCCACAGCAACGATGTTAAATCGATCGTTGTTAAACCTTTTCGAGTGAGAAATAAGCATCAAAACAAATGCTCCAATAATAACTACGGCCATAGGAGACGCAAGTAAAAGTTGATTCATCATAGTAAACCTCCAACGGCAAGTAATACCCCTTGCAGCATTGTCTCCAGTTGTGGTTCAAACCATGGAATAAACAGTGATGGGGCAATACCTGTAATAAGTAACATAAGTACCAAAGGTACCAACATAATAATTTCTCGCAAACTTAAATCTTCATATTCACAACTGTTGTTTGAGGTTCCAAAAAGTGCTCGTTGAAGCATCCAAAATATATACAACATAGCCGAAAGCATGGTTGTGGCTGTCAGCACACCAATCCAAAAATTATATTTAAACGCTCCTATTATAATCAAAAGCTCCGCAACAAACCCACCAGTTCCTGGAAGTCCTGCAATACTCAAGGCAAAAAAGGCAAAGAAAAATGTAAACTTTGGAGCCTTTTGGGCAATACCACCAAGAGAAGATATCTTGACCGTTTTAAATCTTTTGTACGTTAATCCAATCATCAAAAATATTCCTGTAGTGGCAATAGCGTGCGTTGCTATAAAATAAAGACTTCCCGTCCAAGCATAAATATTGGTTAAAAAAAGACCCAAAGCAATAAGTGACAGATGTGATCCTGAAGAGTACGCAAACATTTTACGTAAATTGTCTTCCGTTACAGCACGTACAGCATAATACAAAAGTCCAACTAAGGCAAGTGTGATAATGGTTGGTGCATAATAACTCAATGTTGAATCAAATAAGCCAAATCCAAATCTCCAAAGACCATAAATCCCAAGTTTAGCCATAATAGCGGACATAATGATCACAGCGGGTGTTGGAGCAGAACTGTACGCGGGGGCCATCCAGGTGTGAAAACCTACTAATGGTATCTTAATAGCAAACGCCAATAAAAAACCTGCGGCCAACCAAATGGATGTTTTAGGATCAAACTGTAAAGCCATTAAGTTATTTAAGGCAAAACTCCAGCTTCCTGCTGTATCAAAATACACATACCCTATGTACATGATTGAAAATAACATTGTCATGGATCCAAGTATGGTCATCAGCACAATTTTCATCGAGTTGTACTGATGCATTCCATTTCCGTATTTTCCAATCATGATAAAAATTGGTAAAAGCATGGTTTCCCAAAAAAGATAAAACAGAACCAAATCCAAAGATAAAACGGCTCCCGTAATTCCTGTTTGCAATACCATCATATTGTACCAGTACCCTTTTCGGTTTTCATGGTACATATAGATATATAAAGGGGGCATCAATAAACTAATCAATGCTAAAATAACTAAAGACAGGGCATCCACACCAATAAAATATCGAACTCCTGCGTTTTGTATCCAGGCAATATCTTGACTAAATTGCATACCATTATTAGGATCAAAGTTAACCGCAACCACAATAACCAATAGTAAAGTAACCACCGCAGATGCCATCGCTCCAGCTTTTAAATAAAAAATATTGGCTCGCAACACCCCTAGTATTACAGCAAAAAATAATGGCAAAAATATTATATTTGTAAGTATATGATCCATCATTACAATACTCCTAGTTTAATTATCATGTACAAGCAGATAGACGAAATACCCACAAGTATATAAAGGGCATAATAGCGCACTTTTCCATTTTGTAATTTTGCAAATAAAACGGCAGATTTTCGATATCCCCAAACATTGAAATTGATAAAACCATCAAAGATTTTTGGATCCATCACATTTGCAATAAATTGACTTATTACTAAAAGAGGTTTAACAATCGCCATTTCATAGAGTTCATCAACATAAAACTTGTTGATGATCACTTTTTTATACCATTGATCTTCTTCCACTTCTTTCATATGGGTTGCAAACAATTTATACGCTATAAACATTCCTAATAAACCTAAAAATACATTCAATCCACCCAACATGTATTCTGTCGAGTGGGTAATATGCACATCAATATCAGGTAAAGCTAAAAAGCCATTGATCCAAGAATTTCCACCATAGGCTTCATTCATCCCTAAAAATCCAACCGTTGCGCTTCCAAATGCCAGTACCACTAAAGGTAAAGTCATCGAAGAGCTAAGTGCTTGAACTTCATTTTTTTGTTTTGATTGAGCATGAAAAACTGTAAACAGCAATCTAAACATATAAAATGCAGTCAACAGCGCTGTAAGTGTTCCAACTGCCCAAATAATGTAATGTTCTGAAGCAAATGCGGTAACTAAAATAGCATCTTTAGAAAAGAATCCTGCAAATGGAGGGATACCACTAATGGCTAGTGTAGCAATAAACATGGTGATGTACACCAATCTTAGATCTTTTTTTAAGCCCCCCATTTTGAAAATATTTTGTTCATGATGAAGTGCAATGATTACTGCACCTGCTCCCATAAATAAAAGTGCTTTAAAAAATGCATGTGTAAATACATGAAAGATTCCACTGCTGTATGCCCCCAAACCAACGGCTATAAACATATAGCCCAATTGACTCATGGTTGAATACGCTAAAATCTTTTTAATATCACTTTGATACGAAGCAATAATCGCCGCAAATAATGCTGATGCAGCACCAACACTAGCAATAAACAAACCAATATCAGGAATCTGTTCATAGATAAAACTGTAACGAGCTACCATATAAACACCAGCCGTTACCATCGTTGCAGCATGAATCAATGCCGAAACAGGTGTAGGTCCTGCCATTGCATCAGGTAACCAAACGTACAAAGGAATTTGTGCTGATTTTCCCATGGCTCCAACAAATAAAAGCAATCCTATAAGGCTTAATGTATCTGGATCGATCATCCCAAGATTAGCTTGAATACTTGCAAATGTAAATCCTGTTCCTTCTAAAGAGATAAACAATAAAGAGATTGCCATAATAAAACCAAAATCACCCACGCGATTTAAAATAAATGCTTTATTTGCAGCGGTGATATTGGAAGATTCTTGATGATAAAATCCAATTAAAAGATATGAAGACAACCCTACAAGTTCCCAACCAACAAACATCATGATCGGATTATTGGCTAAAACAAGCAATAACATACTTCCCATAAAAAGGTTAAAGTAGCTAAAAAACTTACCGTATGCAACATCGTTTTTCATGTATCCAGCAGCATAGATATGGATAAGTGTCCCAATCAATGTGATAAAGGTGATCATCACCACACTTAAACGATCAGCCATAAATCCAACAGAGATATCAAACTCACCCACACTCAGCCATGAAAAAAGTGTATGATGGATGCTTTCATTTGTAGTTAAAACTTCAAATCCAACAATAAAAGCCAATATTGTCATCACGATAGGCGTTCCCACTCCTACAAAAGTATAGAATGTGTAGCGATTTTTTTTAGTATCACCAAGATACACCAAGGCAAGGAACAGTGCTGATAAAAAAGGTAAAACAACAATAGCACTAAGCATGTTTTGCCCCCTCTTTTAGATTGTCCAAGCTATCACTATTTACCGTTCTTTTGGTTCGGTATATATGTACAATCATGGCTAAAAATAGTGCTGCTTCTGCAGCAATAACAGCTATCATCAGTAAAGCAATAACCGAACCACCAGGATCATTCAACACTTTTGAAAAGGTTGCCAGCAATAAATTGATTGAACTTAGCATCAACTCAACAGACATGTACACCACAAAGAGATTTTTTCGGCTTACTACACCAACAAGACCCATAGAAAATA
>JAYEFX010000230.1:0-7408 GCA_034658775.1 Campylobacterota bacterium | reverse complement strand
AAGAATATTCTTCATTTAAATAGATAAGCTCTTTTTGCCCTTTTAAGTCTTGCAATTGAGCTATTGCATCGTTTAGGGCATCTTTGAGTTCACTTCTAGAGATTGGTTTGGGAAGATATTTGGTGAGGTTCAGTTCTGCTGCAAAAAGAAGTTTATCTTGCTCGACATGTGCTGTTAATATTATGATACGTGTAATTTTATCATCAAGACGAATTTTTTTTGCCACTTCTAAGCCATTGAGTTTAGGCATATTAATATCCAATAGTAAGATATCGGGTTGTTGTTCTTTATAGGTATCAAAAGCATCTTGTCCATTACTTACAGAATAGACTTTTTTAAAATATCGTTCCAAATAATTGGTATAATTTAATCGTGTTTGATTTTCATCTTCTGCGTATAATATTGTGTAGTTTTTCATGATTTTCTTTGTGTTGCTAGTTCAATACGAAATCGTGCACCAAATTCATCATTGATTACGTTAAGTTTTCCGTGCATACTTTTTTCAACAATCATTTTTGCCATGCACAGCCCATGTCCCGTACCTTGTGAATGAGGTTTAGTTGTAAAATAAGGATCAAATATCTTATCAAAATAGTGTTCATCAATTCCCCCTCCATTATCGGATATCTCTAATACAGATCTGTTTTCATGCTTATAAATAGATATCTGTATTTTTCGTTTTGTACTCACTTTATCTATTAATACATCTTTGGCATTGTTTAACAATACCAACAGTGCTTGAACAAACTCTTTTTGTATCCCTTTGACATGTGAGTCTTCTATTACATTAATAGTACATTCTATATTCTTTGATTCTAATAATGTATACACCAAATCAAAAGATGTTTTAAATGCACCATTGAGAGAAAAAAACTCTTTTTCATCACTTGGTTGCAAATAAGTATTAAAGCTTTGTATCGTTTCAGACATATACAAAGTTAATTTTTCAATCTCATTAAGGTGTTGGTGCAAGACTTTTTGCGATAATTTATCTTCATCAAAGTCCGCTTCTATATTTAATACTACTGAATTAATTTGAGATAAGGGCTGTTTCCACTGATGAGCAATATGCGACAATGTTTCCCCCACAGCAGCCAACTTTGACTGTGCAATCAAAAGCTCATCTTTGGCTCGAAGTTCCAATAATTGTTTTTTTACTTCATATTCAAGCTTTTCATTATACGAAGAATCATTTCTCATTAATTGTCCTACTTTTTTTATATAATAGCATATAAGTTATTCTTATTCAATATAAGAACTATAAATCCTAATAATAGCTGAAAAAATTATGTAATAAATATGTCATAATTTATAGCATTTTGTAGCCAAAACCCATATTTTATAACCAAACTTTAAAGTTAGAAACACTAAACTGAATGTAGATTTAAATTCTGAAGGAGTAAATATGAAAAAAATCGTTAAATTATCAATAGCAGCTTTAATGGCTACTACTGTAGTTGCAAGTGCAGGTACATTGGACAATGTAAAAAAAGCAGGTATGCTTAATTGTGGTGTAAACACTGGATTACCTGGTTTTTCTGAAGTTGGTGCGGATAGAAAATGGAAAGGTATCGATGTAGATATGTGTAAAGCTGTTGCAGCTGCTGTTTTAGGTGATGCTTCAAAAGTTAAGTATGTACCTTTAACATCTAAAGAAAGATTTGCAGCACTTCAAAGTGGTGAGATTGACATGCTTGTACGAAATACAACGTGGACAAATACGAGAGATGCATCTCTTGGACTTAACTTTGCTGGTGTAAACTACTACGATGGTCAAGGTTTCTTAGTTGCTAAGTCTCTTGGGATTAAAAATGCAAGTGAACTTGATGGAGCAACTTTTTGTCTTATGTCAGGAACAACTACAGAGCTGAACTTAGCAAATTATTTTAAATCTAACAACATGCAGTACAAATCGGTAATTTTTGATACTCCAGATCAAGAGCAAAAAGCTTTTGCTGCAGGTAGATGTGATGTTGTAACTTCTGACCAATCGTCATTGGCAGCTACAAAATCAAAAATGGCAGATCCTAGTAAATTTGAACTTTTACCAGATGTAATCTCTAAAGAGCCATTAGGTCCAGTTGTAAGACAAGGTGACGATGTTTGGTTTAATATTGTACGATGGTCTTTAAATGCTTTGATTACTGCTGAAGAATTTGGTGTAACTCAAGGAAACGTTGATGATCAATTAAAAAATTCTAAAGTACCTGAAGTACATAA
This sequence comes from Campylobacterota bacterium, assembly GCA_034658775.1. Lineage (GTDB taxonomy): Bacteria > Campylobacterota > Campylobacteria > Campylobacterales > Arcobacteraceae > JAYEFX01. Next base: position 5,188 of record JAYEFX010000230.1, on the reverse strand, counting down.
CTTACTTGGTAAAACAGGAACATTAGGTAAAAACTTAGGATTAAAAGCAGATTGGTCTTACCAAATTATCAAACAAGTTGGTAACTACGGTGAGTCTTTTGAGAAGCACGTTGGTCCAAAGACACCTCTTCAATTACAAAGAGGATTAAATGCTTTATGGAAAGATGGTGGGATCCTTTATTCTCCTCCATTTAGATAATAACTACGATACTAAAAACTTGAAGTTTAAAACTTCAAGTTTTTTTTTACTCAAAAAGTTATTGAATAATTAAGATCAATTTTGTACTTCATTATTCAATAACTTTCCAACAAAACAAGAGGGACTTAACTTGTCAATTTTAAATAATAAACGTTTTAGAGATATCTTTTCACAGCTGATGGTTGTGACAGGATTGGTTTTATTTTTGTGGTACATCACTACAAACTTAATGCACAACATTGATTCAAGAGGGATAACCACAGGGTTTGACTTTTTTTCTCAACGAGCAGGATTTGGGATCTCCGAATCTCCAATAGCCTACACACCTGATGCATCCTATTTTCGAGCATTTTTAGTAGGTATTACAAATACCTTGTACGTATCTTTTATCGGTATATTTTTTGCTTCGCTTATTGGGCTAATAGTTGGTATAGGACGATTGTCCCACAACTTCATGATATCAAAATTATCACTTGCGTACATCGAAATATTTAGAAATGTACCTATCTTACTTCAAATACTGTTTTGGTACAATATTGTACTTGCAGCACTGCCAAGTCCAAGACAAAGTATCACCTGGGCGGATTCTATTTTTCTAAATGCACGAGGGCTGTATACTCCTTCACCGGTATTTGAAAATGGTAGTATTTTTATCCTAATCTCTGTTTTTGTAGCTATTGCAATCAATATCTATTTATCCAAAAAACAAAAAAAGAGATTTGAAGAAACGGGTGAAGACAAATTAATGTTTCCTACGTATATATTAACTTTAATTCTAATCCCAACAACTGTGTATTTTATGATGGGAGGTCCTATAAGTATGGATATCCCAGCGATGAAAGGCTTTGGATTTAAAGGGGGGATGGTATTTTCACCTGAATTTTTAGCCCTAACTTTCGCCCTTAGTATCTATACGGCTACGTATATTGCTGAAGCAGTACGAAGTGGTATCGAAGCTGTACCAACAGGACAAAAAGAAGCTGCTGCTTCACTGGGTTTATCAAAATATCAATCACTAAAAATGGTTATTTTACCCCAAGCAATACGAATATCCATACCGCCTATTATTAATCAATTTTTAAACCTAACAAAGAATTCATCTTTAGCAGCAGCCATTGGTTATCCTGAGCTTGTATCCGTGTTTTCTGGAACCGTTCTAAATCAAACAGGTCAAGCCATTGAAATTATTTTGATTACCATGGCCGTATATTTAACCATCAGTTTAGCCGTATCAATGTTGCTAAATTATGTTAATAAAAAAATGCAAATAAAGGAGAGATAGATGGCAACTTATGAACTAAAACAAGCCAAAGAAGCTCCAGCAAATACGCATGGACCAGTACGATGGGTTTTAAAAAACCTTTTTTCAACCCCTGTTGATGTTGCATTAACTTTTTCAGTATTAGCACTGCTGTTTATGATTATCCCTCCATTCATTAACTGGGCTCTCATAGATGCTACGTTTATAGGTACGACAAAAGCTGATTGTACTGGTGATGGTGCATGTTGGGTATTTATCTCCCAAAAAATACATCTTTTTATGTATGGATTTTATCCTGAGGATCAAATTTACAGAATACATTTAGCCATTGGACTGCTGTTTGTATTTGGTGCCATTTTTAAATATTTTGGTCAATCATTTGTTCAAAAACTTTTATTCTTTTTGCCTTATCCATTTGTAGCATTTATTCTTATAAGTGGTGGTTATTTTGGATTGGATACAATTGCAACAGATCAATGGGGTGGGTTAGTACTTACCTTGGTGATTGCATCAACCGGTATTATTGCATCGTTTCCTTTAGGAATTTTATTGGCTTTTGGACGACAATCAAAGCTTCCAATTATCAAAAATATTAGTGTTGCGTACATCGAGTTTATTCGTGGTGTTCCACTTATTACGCTTTTATTTATGGGATCCGTATTGCTTCCATTGTTTTTCCCTGAAGGGATGACTTTTGATAAATTGCTGCGTGCTTTAATCGCTATTACCCTTTTCCAAGCAGCGTATATAGCTGAAGTTATACGTGGTGGACTACAAGCGATTCCAAAAGGGCAATATGAAGCAGCTGATTCTGCAGGATTGTCCTATTGGCAGAAGATGTTTTTGGTTATTTTACCTCAAGCATTAAAAGTATCCATACCAAACCTTGTAGGTTCGTCAATCGCACTGTTTAAAGATACAACACTGGTACTGATCATTGGGCTATTTGATCTGCTAGCCATGGTTAATTTAACCGCAAGTGATTCAAACTGGATAGGTATGGAAACTGAAGGGTACGTATTTATTACATTTATATATTGGTTTTTCTGTTTTAGTTTATCTAAATACAGTAGAGCAGTAGAAAAACGATTTAATACAGAAAATAGATAATAAGAGGAAAATAATAACATGAGTGATATGATAGAGATAAATGAACTGAATAAATGGTACGGTGACTTTCATGTACTAAAAGATATAAATTTAAATATTAAAGAGGGTGAAATAGTCGTTGTTTGTGGACCATCAGGATCGGGGAAGTCTACCTTGATTCGCTGCATCAACTATCTTGAGCAATTTCAAGAGGGAACATTGACGGTTAATGGAGTTGAACTTATAGATGATGTAAAAAAGATAAAAGCCGTTCGCGAAAATGTTGCAATGATTTTCCAGCACTTTAACCTTTTCCCTCATCTGTCCATTTTAGATAACTTAACCTTAGCACCAATGCACGTTAAGAAAAAACCTAAACAAGATGCAATTGACACTGCAATGAAGTATTTAGAGCGTGTAAATATTGCTGAACAAGCAGATAAATACCCCAATCAACTAAGTGGTGGGCAACAACAACGTGTTGCCATCGCACGTGGACTTTGTAAAAATCCAGAGATTATGCTTTTTGATGAACCTACCTCAGCGCTGGATCCAGAGATGATTAATGAAGTATTGGACGTTATGGTTGAACTGGCAAAAGAGAAAAAAACCATGGTCTGTGTTACGCATGAGATGGGATTTGCAAAAAAAGTTGCCGATCGAGTAATCTTTATGGATGCAGGTCAAATCGTTGAAGAAAATACCCCTGAAGAGTTTTTTAACAATCCTCAAAGTGATCGATTAAAACAATTTTTAGAACAAATCATTACACACTAAAATAAGAGCTAGTTTAAAACTAGCTCCATATTGTTTTGGATATATAACTCAAACGATTTTCCATCTCATTGGATTTTAAAGATGCAAAATCAAACGTTACGGTATCTGTGCTTTTATCGTAAGACACAAAATGGTCCGATTCATATTTACCTAAGACATCATCAAGCGTATCGTATCTTAATTTTCCAACTATTTTAAAATCATTTGTTACCTCATTTAATTTAAAATTGGGTAAATACTGATCTAAACATACTTTAAAGACTTGAGTTTTTTTACTCATAAATTTTTCGTTTACTAACATAATAATGCCTCCTTAATTTTTATACCCAATTATAGCCACTAGAAAAATATTTATCTTCACCATTTTAGTGCATATTATTATCTTTTTTTGGTAATAAAATATATAGATCTTGTTTATAATTCAGATGTAAATTGTTCATAAAATATGCTATAATATGTTATTAGTATACACATATACGTAATAAAGGGATTTTATGCATAAAAAAGAAACCAATTTAAAACATTCTAAAATTGCAAACGATATGCTCAACTATATCAATAACAATATTGATACAGATATAAACATAGATCAATTAGCAGTAGATTTTGGCGTCAATAAATTTCATCTTCATAAAGTATTTAAAGAACAAATGGGCATGAATATTTATGAAACCATTAAATCCTTACGATTGCAAAAGGCATCAAATTTACTTATTACCAATAAATACTCAACCATCACACAGATAGCTTCGATGTGTGGGTACAGTTCTCAAACATCCTTTATACGTGCATTTAAAAAGCGTTTTAATCAAACTCCAAAGATATGGAGAAAAGGGGGCTATGAAGATTATTCAAATGAGATACTTGCAAACAGTGATTTTGAAAATCTCAAAGATACAGATTTCCCAAACTTAGAACCCAAAATTGTAAAAACACAAGAGATGCTTGCTTATTATATCCGTCATAAAGGTTACGATAAAGATACAAAAAAAACATGGCAAAAAATGATGGCTTGGGTCTATTCTCACAACATAGAATACTATCAACAAATAGGAATATATCATGACAATCCTATTATTACTCCCTTAAAAGATTGTCATTATGTTGCGTGCATAAGTCCACAAGAAAAAGTAGATTTTAAAGATTTAACACTGCCTTATTTTACAATCCCTACAGAACTGTGTGCACTGTTTGAGGTGGAGGGGAAATACGGTGATATTCTAAAACTGATTCAGTGGGTGTATCATATCTGGTTACCAGACAGTGGCTATGAAGCTTTAGCAACAGCTTCGTACAGTATTATCCATAAAAACCATTTTTTAAATGATGATGGGATATTTAAACTCAGTTATTATGTTCCCATTCGCTTTGTTTAATGATGTTTCTTTATACTATTTTCACTATAATTATTTACATCAGTATAGCACCCTATACGCAGGAGAATAAAATGAATACCAAAAAAACAGTTGTTGTGCATTGAATGTTTGAAGTAGCAGAATTTATTGGCATCATCGCTTTTACTTTAAGTGGATTTAGTACTGCAGCACGAAATAATCTTGATTTATTAGGTGTTTTGGTTGCCGTTTTTCTCACTGCACTTGGTGGGGGAATCATTCGAGATGTGACCGTAGGAGTCACCCCCTATACTTTTTCCCATACAGCCCCTGCACTAATTGTTTTTATATTTCTTATTTTATTGATTATATTTAAAGTTCATCGTCGCAATTCCATAGAAAATAAACCTTATTTTATCGTGAGTGATTCCATTGGTTTAGCTGCTTTTTCAATAACAGGAGCCTTAGTTGCACTGGAGCATAACTTCAATTTTGCAGGCGTTGTTATGCTCTCGTTTATCGCTGCTG
>JAYEFX010000229.1:0-7414 GCA_034658775.1 Campylobacterota bacterium | reverse complement strand
TTATCCCCTGGTTTGATACCACCCAGCTCTAAATGTCGAGCTAAGATATCAACGTTGTCAATCAATTGAGTATTGTTAAGCGTGGTGCCTTCACAAAATATGATTGGTTTTTTAGGAAACTTTTGCTTGTTTTGCTCAAGCATTTGATAAAAGTTATCCAGTTTATAATCAAGCATTAGAATGTGTATCCAAGTGAGAAGTTAAACATGTGCGCTCCACCATCACTAAATTCTCCTATTGTTCCTCCAACGGTTGCTGCACGAGATTCTTTTTTATCGTACAGATACGCAGCACCAATGGTAAGCTGTTCATCCATTTTATAGCTAAACCCACCTGAAATAAGGAATGCATCTGAATCAGGAAGTTCATATCCGATAGTAGAATCTGGAACGGGTGTTTCATCGTAAGCAAAACCACCCATAAGGGTTAATTTATCACTGTATTGATGTGTAACTCCAATTCGATAAGCATTTACATTTTTCCAGTTTTTGTATTTCACATCGTCAAATGCACCAATTAAAATATTATTAGCAAGTGTTGTTGGATATTTAAAATCAAGGCTACCATAGGCAGACCAGTAAGTACGATCAATCACAAATTCAATATTTGTTTTTTCAGAGATATCATAAGCTACACCAAGTGCTAAAACTGCAGGCACAGGTACACTCACGCTTGTTGATCCAATATAACTTCCTGCGGCTATTGCGCCAATAGGTGTTGTTGTAGTATTGGTAAGTGTAGCTTGACCCTCTTCGTTTAAGTTTATTTCAGATCGATAGGTAAGTCCAACGGTCCAATCGTTATTAGGATGATAATGAAGAGCTAGATTGTAGCCAAATTCTATAGTGTCTCCTGTCATGTCTCTTGCTATATCAGAGTAATTAATACCAAGACCAAATGCAGTTAAATCTACAGGGGCAGTACCATTACTCTTTACAATCCCATCACTGTAAATAATTCGTAAACCACCACCAATAGAAAAGTCACTGTTTACTTCATACGCAACCGTAGGATTTATCTCAACCACACGCAATGAAAACTCTTGTGCAGAAGTTCTAGGAACGGGATCTTTCCAACGTTTAGAAAGACCAGCAGGTGCCACCATGGATAAACCAAAAGTATACTTATCTACTTTGGGAGAAACATAATGCATGTACGGAAGTAAAAAGTTCTCTTTTTCAGATTTGTACGACTCTGCTCCTGTTCCATTAAAGTCAACGGCAGGAAGATGAATGATTGTAGCTCCCATCTCAAGCTGAGATTTATTCGAAAGAGTACTCATGGCTGCAGGGTTAAAATAACTCGCATCCGCTCCTGTGATGTGTGCCACATGCGCGGCAGCTTTTGCTGTTGAGGCAGTTGATTGTTCAGGAATTCTGTATCCTGAAGCCAATAGCATGCTGGATGCTACAATAGACATTACGATGATTTTTTTCATTTGATTCCTTTAATTTTGATAAGTTAATAATTATAATGTAAACAATATTAATTTTTTAGTACAGTAAATATGGTATAATCCCCCTTTTTACAATTAAATATAAGAAGACAGATGAAAATAATAGATACAATTGAACAATTACAAACATTACAGGATAAATTTAAAAAACTTAACATTGGGTTTGTTCCCACCATGGGAGCATTGCATGAAGGGCACATCTCACTGATCAAGCAAGCACGAGCAAACAACGATATCGTTGTGGTATCGATTTTTGTTAACCCTACGCAATTTTTAGCAGGGGAAGATTTAGATGCCTATCCTAAAAAAATGGAAGCAGATTCAAAAATCTGTGAACTGTGTGATGTGGATTATCTTTTTGCTCCTGAGATCTCTACGATTTACTCTAGTGATGAGGTGCTTATAAAAGCTCCCAATGTCCGAGGGTTTACTCTTGAAGGGGTAAAGCGACCAGGACATTTTGATGGGATGTTGCAAATTGTACTTAAACTGCTTAATTTAGTACAACCAACCAATGCATACTTTGGAAAAAAAGATGCACAACAACTAAGTCTTATAAAACTGATGGTGGATAATTTTTTCCTCAATGTAAATGTTATAGAATGTGAAATCATTCGTGAAGTTGATGGTTTGGCCATGAGCAGCCGAAATATTTATTTAAGTGCGCAAGAGCGTCAAGATGCTTTGAGTATCTCACGATCACTTAAGTTTGCTGCTAAGAAAATAGGAGCAGGTGAATTTAATAGCGATATTTTAATAAGTTCAATGAAAAAAATAATGGCTGAAATACACATAGAATACGTAGCTATTACTAACCGCAAGTTTGAAAAACAAGATACTGTGGTTATTGGAGATACGATGATATTAATTGCAGCACAAGTGGGTACAACGCGACTCATCGATAATATATGGATATAGGGGAAATAAAACATGGCTAAAAAATTGCATTTGGTAAGTCTTGGATGTACAAAAAATCTAGTAGATTCTGAAGTGATGTTGGGAAAACTAAGTGACTATGAGATCAGTGATGAGAGTGAAAATGCGGATGTGATTATTGTTAATACATGCGGATTTATTGAAAGTGCTAAACAAGAGAGTTTAAATACTATTTTAGATCTTCACAATCAGCGTAAAGATGAATCGGTATTGGTTATGGCTGGATGCATGAGTGAACGCTATAAAGAGGAGCTTCAAAAAGAGTTGATTGAGGTGGATATCTTTACAGGTGTTGGGGATTATGACAAGATTGATGAACTGGTCAATGAAAAACGTAGCCAATTTAGCAAAGAGGTATTTTTAACCAATGAAACCGTTGATCGAGTGATCAGCGGATCAAATTATCATGCGTACATTAAACTTTCTGAAGGGTGCAATCAAACGTGCAGTTTTTGTGCGATTCCTGGATTTAAAGGCAAACTTTTTAGTCGTACCTTGGATTCTATTGTAAAAGAGGTAAGCAATCTTGCCGCACAAGGTTTTTATGACTTTTCATTTGTTTCTCAAGACAGTTCATCCTTTTTACGAGATCATGGGATTAATGATGGCTTGGAACGATTAATTGATGCTGTTGAAAATACAGCTGGGGTTAGATCTGCACGAATTTTGTACTTGTACCCCTCTACAACCACACTTAATCTTATTCAAAAAATAGGAGATTCAAATCTGTTTCACTCGTATTACGATATGCCTTTACAACATATTTCGCAAAATATGCTTAAAATCATGAAGCGTGGAAAAGGGAGTGAAAAACTTAAAGAGTTGATGGACTCCATGCGCAAAGTGCCAAACTCATTTGTGCGAAGTACATTTATTGTGGGGCATCCCGGTGAGACACAAGAGGATTTTGAAGAGCTTTGTACGTATGTGAAAGAGTACGGTTTTGATAGGGCGAATGTTTTTTCATACAGTGATGAGGATGGAACAGATGCTTATGAACGTAAGGATAAAATAGATCAGGAACGTATTGATCAGCGAGCAGAGGTTCTAGGAGATATTATTGAAAAAGTAACGCAAAAAAAACTTAAAGATCTTATTGGGCAAACCATTGAGGTGGTTGTGGATGGACAAAGTAGTGAACATGAGTATTTACTAAGCTCCCGTGCATTGACTTGGGCACCTGAAGTTGATGGTGAGATCTACATCAATGACAATGAACGTGAAGGTCAAATCAAATTTGGAAAAACCTATCAAGCTAAAATCACGGAATTATCAGGGCATATTTTATTAGGAACCATTGTGGCTTAATGATGTTGGATAGCTGTGTTGAATTTTGTCGTGGTAAAAAAAATCTTTTGGCATTTTCTGCTGGAGTAGATTCGTGTGCATTGTTTTTTTTACTGCATAAACACAACATTGAGTTTGATATTGCTATTGTAAATTACAATCAACGCTTTGAAAGTAAAGATGAGGTGGCGTATGCACACGACTTAGCCAAGCAATACGGTAAAAAGATTTACACAAAAAATTATATTAACAGTAGCTTTAGTGAAAAAGATGCCCGAGATTTCCGTTATGATTTTTTTGATCATATTATTAGCACCCACCACTACGATACATTATTAACCGCACATCAACTTAATGATCAATTTGAGTGGTTATTGATGCAGTTTTCAAAAGGGGCGGGTTTAATTGAGCTGTTGGGATTGCACCCTTTAGAAGTAAAAGAGAAATACACGCTTATTCGACCCTTATTGCATTGTGCCAAAGAAGATTTACTGAACTATTTAGCGCAACACAAACTTAAATACTTTGTTGATCAAAGCAATCAAGATCCACAATTTACACGCAATAAAATTCGCAGTACATACAGCGATACGTTTTTAGATCAATTTAAGCAAGGGGTTCAGCAAAGTTTTGAGTATCTACGTAATGATTACAATTCATTGATGCAAGGTGGATTTTTAGTCAATAGGTTTGAAGATCTTAGTATCTATAAATATAATGGGGATCAAAATATTGCCTTGCGCCTAATTGATCAGGAGTTAAAGCAGCGAGGAGTATTGATCTCAGCAAAAATGCGTAAAGAGATTTGCGAACAAAAACAACTTACAATTTCACATAAAATTGTTGTAGCACTTGAAAAAAATAAAATATTTATTGCCCCATCGTGTTCTGCAGTGATGCCAAAACTGTTTAAGGAAAAATGTCGATTAAACAATATTCCTAAAAATATACGCCCTTATGTGTTTCAAAACAATATTAATATTGATGAAATTGCAGAATAAAGTTTAGCTCAATACCTTCAGAAGTTTTTCGCATGTTTACAGGATACGTAACATGTAAAGAGTACAGTTCTGTATTTAATGTTTTCAGAATATCAATAAATTGATTGGGTGATTGAACAACAGAATTGATCATAAAATTAAATGTAGTGTATTTTGCCACATATTTTGTTTTGTAGTGCACGATACTGTTTTTGGGCAATATTTGTTTGATCTGTTCAATGATCTGCTGTTGAGGTATAAATTCATCAATTATGTATTCAGGAGTTTTGACTCCATTGATTTTTGGAGATGCTTTAAGAAGTGTGTTTTCAACCATGATGTTGGTGAGATTCTTTTTACTTATGTCTTCATAATCAATAGAAGAGTTTGCGTACAATTTGAGCAGTTGGGGTTTTATTTCAGTGATAAATGTATTTTTGGATAACAATATTCCGCTAAAACTTGAATTGTTTTTATCCAGAGTCAACTCTTTGATCACCATGCTGTAAGGGATAGTGTCAAATACAGAGTTTAGATGTGAGAGGACAGTGTTGTTTTTATTGATATGGTTAGGCAGATCCGATTTGACCACAGCATGTTTTTTTACAGGGGCTTTTTTAGGTACGGTTACGGTATTTTGCAAACTTAAATAGTAGACCAGTGCAATAGCTACAATACTGGTAAATACAGCAATTAGTGTCATATTTGATGAACTCTTAGCTTGTGTTGGAACCTCTCTTTTAGGTGTAAAACTTTGTGTGCTGTTGTGCATGGTGAGTTCATACAATGACTCGTCAATAGAGATTTGAGCATAGTGTATGTGCATATCAAAGGTGTGCTCAAGTTGCTCTATATGCTCTTTATTCAGTTGTTTCAGCGTATATAAAATATCTATGTTTGTAATAAATGTTGAGTGTTTAAGATAAAATGATTCTATGGCTTCTGTGATGTATTTTTGTATCTCTAAAAGGTTTATCTCATCAAAAAGTTTTTGACGATCTATCTCATCACTGTAAAAATCTGAATTTTTAATATCTTCAAAGGAGGTCATGTTTTTTAAATGTGAGAAGATTACTTTATTGTTTTCATTGATAATCATGCAATAAATTTTATTTTCTAAAATAAGAACGTTTAGACGTGAATGCGTAGTGCTTTGTATACAGTGTGCATATAAAATACTAAAAGGTGAAAATATATAATCAACTCCCGTACGGTTAAAATAATGGGTTGCTTCAAATAAGAGATTTTTATCGCATGCAATACTTTGTGTGTCATTGAGTTGTGCCGTGGCAAAGCTTTTGGTGTGATCATCATTGGTATTGAGTATTTTTTGTGTATCGTTGTACAGCAATGTAGATATATGGCTGTTGTCAACGTTTTGTTCTAAAGCGACTATCTTAAAAATAGCATCTTCGCTTAAGTGATCTTGATTTTGTAAAAAAATAGATTTTTCATTGGACAGGATATTTCCACTGTCGTCAAGAACTTGATAATCAACACGAAGTTGATTTGCATTGGTGACAACATTGATATACTGTTTTTGATTACTCACAGCAGTGCCTTTTCCATCATGGTTGTTTTGATTAGCTCTTTGGCTTGGTCAAAATTTAGATTAGTAATATTATATGGTTTTGAAGCATAAAAGTCAATTGTACCAAACGGTTTTGGAACAATAAAGTGATCCCATGATTTAAATCGCCAATAGGAGCTGGCTTGGATATTTAAAGAGATAATGTCGCAATTTGTTTTTTGTGCAATGGCTATAATTCCATCTGCGACGCTGTGTCTTGGACCTCTTGGACCATCCGGTGTGATGGCAACATCAACCCCATTTTTAATCTGCTTAATGGCATTGATAAGTGCTTTAGCACCCCCTTTACTCGAACTTCCATCAATGGAACCCACCCCTAAGTGTTCACATATTTTAGAGATAATACGGCCATCTTTGTGAATGCTTACAATCACTTTAATGAGCCCTTTTGGTTTGAGTTTTCGATAGTTGTGCGGTTGCATTAAAAGCTCCCCATGCCACATAGCAATGATGCATGGTTTTGTAGGGATATGCTGGGGATAATGAAACCTTTTTTTACTTGTAAGATAAACAAATCGTACAAAAAGTTGCAGAAGAAATGGCACTAATGAAAAGGTTAGCCATTGTTTCATTTAGATAATCTCACCTTTAAGTGTGGTCCGTGTAGAGGAGATAATCTTCACATCTATAAATTGTCCTAGTAGCTCTTCACTTCCTTTGATAAAGACAGGACAATAGTTATCGGTGTATCCAAAAACTTCCCCGTTTGATCGCAACTCTTCAACAAATAGATTCATGGTTTGCCCCACAAATGCTGCTAGATTTTCCTCTTGATGAATTTTATGAAGTTCAATCACTTCAATAAGACGTTTTGAAGCGATCTGGTCATCAACGGTATTGGTCATGTTTAAAGCTGCTGTTTCAGGTCGTGGTGAGTATTTGAAATTAAAGATTTGATCAAATCGCACTTGATTGATTACATCCATGGTATCAAGAAAATCTTCATGCGTTTCACCTGGGAAACCAACAATGATATCGGTGCTTATGCGCACATCTGGAACCAGTTCTTTGATTTTGGCACAACGATTGAGGAACCACTCTTTGGTATAACCTCGTTTCATGCTTTTTAATACCGAAGTGGAACCACTTTGCAGTGGTACATGAATCTGTTTTGATATTTTGGGATTGGAAGCAAATTGGGCAATAAACTCGTCATCCATGTGC
>JAYEFX010000228.1:0-7421 GCA_034658775.1 Campylobacterota bacterium | reverse complement strand
AGCTATTCAAAGAGGTGATGTAAAATGCGTATGGAGCCAATTGGGCTTAGTAAATAATGCAGCGATGCAAAAAGCAAAAGATGCAGGATTGCAAGCAGTACAAAATTTATGCACAAAAATTGAACACAGGAATATGTTTAACTAAATCTTACACGTAGGATTACTGTGCAATATCATTATAGCGACCGTACCTTGGATATCATCGGTACGATTTTTCAATGATATCTCTGCTCCTAGAGCATCTGCCGCACTTTTAGCTAAAAACAACCCAAGTCCTGCTCCAGCTTTGCCCCCAACTCGTTTAAATGGTGCAAACAGATCAATACTTTCATCAATACCAATCCCCTCATCTGTCACGCTAACTCGAATTGATCCATCAATAGAGGTAATATCAATCAAAATTGTACTATCTTGTGGAGTAAATTTAATCGCATTTTGTACAAAATTTTGCACTATTTGATTTAATAATGTAGGTTGAATAATCGTAATAAAATGATCAATATCTTTTGAATATTCAACGTTTACTTTTTCATGCTCTGCTAACAGCTCATAGTTTCGCACCTTAACATTAAAAAATTCAATGATATCAATCTCAATTGGTTTTTCAAACTGAGCACCCTCTTGCCGTCCAATATCTAAAATGGAAGTGATCATCTTATTCATGTCGTCCACTTCATTGATGATCACTTCAAGAGTATCTACATATTTCTCCGGTTCTCGTTGTTTTCTTTTGGTTACTTCACTTTTAAGTTTAATTACCGCAAGAGGTGTTTTTAGCTCATGTGCAGCACCTATAAAAAGTTCTTTTTGGTACTTTACAAAGGTTTGTATTCGATTGGTTAAACTGTTAATGGATTCCGCCAATGGATGAAATTCCAAAGGCAGTGTTTTTGGATCAATCTGCGTTAAAAAATTTTCATTCATATTAGAGAGTTTTCGATTAATTTGTAAAATTGGTCGAAGCAATGTTTTGGATAAAGTAAAAGCATATAAAATAATCATCACAAAGCCACCAAAGCCCAAGATAAAAAGATTTTGAAATATTTTATTCAGCATTCGTTGTGCGGAGTTTGTATTTTTTGTAAGCTTTATAAATTTATCATTTTCAACATCAAAAGGGTACAGGATCTCTACAAAATGGTTCTTGTTTTTTTTATAGCGTCGAACAGAGAGTTCTGTTAAACCTCGAACCACAACCATATCAACCGAAACATCTTCATTGGTTACAATTCTAAATCCAGCGGTATCAATTTTAGTATTAATACTCATTTGATAAATGAGTTGAGCATCTTTGATAAGTTCATCAGTAAGTTCATTGTAAATCGTGGCTTTGGTAAAACCATAAAATATAAAAGAAAGTACAATAATAAAAGCAGTCGTAGCAAAAATCAGTTTTTGAGAAAACTGTTTATAAATACTACGACTGTGTTTCATAATTTAAAAAACTACTTCTATTCTTCTTCTTTTGGAGGGTAACAAAATCGGTATCCTCTTCTTCGGATAGTCTCAATTGTTGAGATTCCCAATGGCTTATCCATTTTTTGTCGAATCTGATTAATCGCAACTTCAATTACATTTGGAGTTACCAGTTCTGGCTCTTCCCAGATTGCATCAAGCAATTGCTCTTTTGAAACAATTTGATCTCGATGTCGAGCAAGGTGAGTTAATACTTCAAAAGGTTTACCTTTAAGCTCAATCTCATTTCCATTAAATTCAATTTTCTCTTCATCTGGATTGATTGAAAGCTCATCAATCTCAATAACATTTGTTCCACCAAATCGAAGTCGTGCTTCGATTCGTGCTAATAAAATATCAAAATCAAATGGCTTTTTAATATAATCATCTGCACCAGATTTTAGTGCTTCAATTTCACTCTCTTTATCATCTCTAGCAGAGATAATAACTACAGCTGTTCTTGAGCTTCTCATTTTTGTCAATTTACACAATTCAATTCCATCACCATCTGGCAACATCCAATCTGTTAATACTAAATCATAGTTTCGAATATCTAAAAAATACTCCGCATCTTTATAATTTTCTGCAATATCTACTTGATAACCAATGTCTGTCAAACCCTCTTGAAGAGTTCTGTTTAATGTAATTTCATCTTCTATAATCAAAATTCTCATATGTATATGTTCCTATTTTTATCTTAAGTTTTAGTTAAGTTTATGTTTTTAAGACGCAATTGTACCATAAAATAAGCTAGATTTAAAGAGTTTTTAAGCTAAATTTTAAAATTTAGCTTTAAAGCAGGCTAAAATAGTATTTATCCTTATTAACTTACTGTTAATATAAATTAGATAAACTACGCACTATAATTTAAATAAAGGAATTTTGATGATAAAAAAAATCACGTTAAGTTTAGTAGCCAGTTTAGTTCTAGGAACAACAGCATTAAGTGCTGCAACATACGGGAGTGTTGATGGTGAACAAATCACAGACCAAGATATTGCAACACTTATTCGAAACCCACAAGTAAAATTTGACACTTTACCTGCAAATCAAAAAAAACAGGTAATTGAACAACTTGTAGAGAAAAAACTTTTAACTAAAAAAGCTTTAAAAAGTGGGATTGAGTCAAAAAAATCATTCAAAGAAGCTATGGCGAAACTAAAAAAAGAGATCGCTTTAGAGATCTGGATGCAAGAAGAGTTTAAAAAAATCAAAGTTAGTGATGCGGATATCAAAAAATTCTACAATGCAAACACAGCTAAATTCAAACAACCTCAAACATTTAGAGCACGGCACATTTTATTAAAAAGCGATGCTGATGCAAAAGCGATAATCAAAGCATTAAATTCTGCAAGTGATAAAAAAGCAAAATTCATAGAGTTGGCTAAAACAAAATCAACAGGACCTTCAGGACCAAATGGTGGAGATTTAAATTGGTTTGATGAGAAACGAATGGTACCAGAATTTTCTGCAGCGGTCAAAAAATTATCAAAAGGTAACTACACAAAATCACCAGTAAAAACACAATTTGGTTATCACGTAATTTATTTAGAAGATCAAAAAGCAGCAACAACAGTAACTTTAGATAAAGCTACACCAAAAATCAAACAAGCATTAATGCAAGAAAAGTTTAGAGCCAACATCAAAAAAGTTTCTGATCAGATGAGAAAGACATCAAAAGTTATTGTTAAGTAGTAGGAGTTAATTATGGGTGTATTAGATATTGTAAACGCTGGAGTACTAAACGGTGTGGAAACACAAAAATTATTTGATTATGCAAAAAAGAATAGATTTGCTATTCCTGCAGTCAATGTTGTAGGAACAGATTCCATCAATGCTGTATTAGAAGCGGCTAAGAAAGTAAATTCACCTATCATTATCCAATTTTCTAATGGTGGAGCTTCGTATTATGGTGGTAAAGGGATTGATTCTAAAACCTCTGCTGTTTTAGGTGCCATTTCTGGTGCGCAACATGTGCATACTATGGCACAAGCTTATGGTATCCCTGTTGTTCTACACACTGACCATGCTGCTAAAAAGCTTTTACCATGGATTGATGACCTGCTTAAAGCCAGTGAACAACACTTCCAAGGTACGGGAAGACCCTTGTATTCATCACACATGTTGGATTTAAGTGAGGAGCCTTTAGAGGAAAATCTTGAAATTTGTGCCCATTATTTAAATAGAATGTCTAAAGTAGATATGCTTATTGAGATTGAATTGGGTATCACCGGTGGTGAAGAAGATGGTGTAGACAACACTGAAGTAGACAATGCTTTGTTGTACACTCAGCCCGAAGAGGTAAATGCAGCGTATGAAAAGCTAAATGCTGTTTCACCACTGTTTACTATTGCTGCATCATTTGGAAACGTGCATGGCGTATACAAACCTGGAAATGTCGTGCTCAGTCCAAAAATTTTAGACAACTCCCAAGCATACATTCAAGAAAAACACAATACTTCAGAACAACCAGTTAATTTTGTATTTCATGGAGGAAGTGGTTCTGAACTATCTGAGATCCGTGAAGCGATTGATTATGGTGTGATTAAGATGAATATTGACACCGATACACAATGGTCATTTTGGGATGGTGTACGAGAATATGAAAAATACTATCGTGACTGTCTGCAAGGACAAATTGGAAACCCAGAAGGGGATGATAAACCAAATAAAAAATACTACGATCCAAGAAAATGGTTGCGTGCAGGTCAAGAAAGTACAATCAAACGACTTGAACAAGCCTTTAGTGATCTAAACTGTTTAGGCAAAAACTAAATTAGAGGTGTTTAATACACCTTTAATTCATTATAGATAGAATCTCTCTCAACAGCTGTATATCCAGAGTTTTTAATCAAGTTTACAAAAGTATCAAGATCTACACCATCTGCACTAGCGGCACCTGCCGCTGAATTGATTGATTCTTTTTGAATTGTACCATCCAAATCATTTGCACCAAACTCTTGGGCAACAAGCGCTAATTTTACTGTAGAAGTTACCCAATATGCTTTTAGATGAGGAATATTATCCAACATCAATCGTGAAATTGCCATGGTTTTAAGTATCTCTTGACCCGTTAAAAACTCTTCTACTTTTAAGAAATTATTTTGGGTTTGATACACCAAAGGAATAAAGGCATTAAAACCATTTGTTTCATCTTGCAATGTTCTTAATCGCATCATATGATCAATTCGATGCGCTCTTTTTTCTATATGACCAAACAGCATTGTTGCATTACTTTGTTTTCCCGCATTATGCCATAGTTTATGGATATCAAGCCATTGCTGTGAAGTTACTTTCCCTCCACATATTCGTTTTCTCACCTCTTCATCAAAAACTTCTGCACCACCACCTGGCATTGAATCCACACCTGCTTCTAGCATCTTATTGATAATATCTTGATGACTAAGATTGTACTCTTGGCTCAAAAAATGGATCTCTGCAGCGGTTAATGCTTTCACGTGTAAATCAGGATATTTGTCTTTTATTTTTCTAAAGATATCCAAGTACCACTGCAAGCCTGTATCTGGATTGTGCGCAGAAACAATATGCACCTCTTTGATCTGTTTTGCTACAGATTCATCAACAATATTCATAATCTCATCATGCCGCATAGTATAGGGTTTTGGATTTTTTCTACTTGCACTGTACGCACAAAATTGGCACACATCTTTACAGATATTTGTTGGATTAATATGACGATTGATATTAAAGTATGTTTTTTTGCCATGTTGGGCAACTCTTTGAATACTGGCATACTTTCCTAAAGTAAAAAGATCCAAATCGTATAATGCAATTCCATCTTCATAGCTTAATCTTTGATTGTTTTGTAGTTTTTCTATTAAATTCATGCGCAAATTGTATCAAATATTTGCTATAATATCTCCATGATAGAATCACTAATAGATCAAAATATCAAACTACTTACTCAAAATGAACCTAATGAAAAAAGTTTAGCAGAGGAATGTGATTATGATGCTACTGCACCACTCAATCAATTAAAAAGCATCCCTTCTACAACTGTTACGGTCAATAAAAAGCAGCTTGATGTTCCTGCTTTTAAGGTCTCAATATATCTTGTATCCAATCAGGAGTTTCTAAATTTTGTACGTGATGATGGATACAAAAATGATAACTATTGGAGTAATGCAGGTAAAAAATGGAAAAAATCCACAGAAACTAAGCACCCAGCATCATGGATTCAAACAGATGATGGATATGATTTTAAAACAAACACTCAAATTTTAAAGTTACCACTATCTTGGCCTGTTGAAGTTAATCTCTTTGAAGCTTTAGCATTTTGTGCGTACTTAAGTGCTAAAACACATACCAATATCTCGTTACCAAGTGAAGAGATGTGGCACTCTTTAGCACATTTTTGTCAAGTAAAAGATAGCAAAACACTGGCCAACATCAATTTTCAATGTTACGGTTCAATTTGCCCTGTAAATGAATTTGAACACAACAATTTTTATGATGTGATTGGCAATGTTTGGCAATGGACCAGCACTGCAGTGAAACAACAAAATAATGATACGCACTACAATATTCTTAAAGGTGCTTCCTATGCAAGTACAAGCGATGAAAGTTTGATAAATTCGCGTTATGCCCTGCAAGCACATCTGCATCATCATACAGGGTTTCGATACATTGAAGCAAGTGAAATTCAAAGTAGATCCGTTTGTGATACCACAAACACTTCTGTTGAGACAATCAATCCAAAACATCAAGCCGTACTCGATTATATCTTGCCACTGATTAAAAATCGATCTAAAATCATCTGTTTAGGGTGTAAAACAGGTGCGATAGCTGGATATTTGTCTTCTGAGTTTGATAAAGTTGTTGCAACTGATTTTAATGCACACAATGTGCAACTGGCTAAAGAAAAGTTTCCAATGGACAATATTCGGTTTTTACAAGCCGATAGCTGTAATTTAAAATCCCATTTTTGTGATTATGACTTAGTGCTTGTTACCAGTTCATTAGTAGAGATGTATAATTTAAAGCAATTCTTATACGACATTCCAAATCGACTGAATCCTAAAGGGAAACTCATTATCGCCATTGAGAATCTATCACAAAAGGATAAAGAGCTTATTGAATCGATACTGTGTACAAAACTAACCAAGCTCAACACTTGTCTATGGGAGAAAAAATGATAAATTTCAACACAGTAATACCGCGCAAACACACAAACTGCATCAAGTACGATTTTCAAAAAGAGTATTTTGGAACCACCAACCTTCAACCGTTGTGGATAGCAGATATGGATTTTGCCACCCCGCCTTTTATCACAAAGGCCATGAAAAAACGTCTAAACCACCCTATCTATGCCTACACCAAACCCAACCAAAAATTCTATGATGCTATTATTTATTGGATGAAAAAGCAACATCAATGGAAAATACAAAAAAAAGATATCTTGCACAGCAACAGTGTGGTTGCATCTTTATCTGCAACCGTTGAAGCTTTTAGTGATATTGGCGATGAAGTGATTATCCAGCCCCCTATTTATCCTCCGTTTTTCTCCTGTGTCACGCAAAACAATCGAACCTTAGTAACCAACCCATTGAAAATAAAAAATGGTCAATACCGTATCGATTTTAAAGATTTAAAAAATAAAATCACTAAAAAAACAAAACTTTTGCTCTTGTGTTCTCCCCATAATCCAACAGGTAGAGTCTGGAATACCAAAGAACTAAAAAAACTTGTAAAAATTTGTGACAAACACAATATCATCATTGTTTCGGATGAGATTCATGCGGATTTAACCTATGGCAAGAAGCATATCCCTATAGCAAAAATTTCAAAAAATGCAGCCAATATCACTGTAACACTCAACTCTTGTGGTAAAAGTTTCAATCTTCCAGGTATCACTTTATCGTATGTTATTTGTCAAAATCAACACTTACGTGAACGTTTACAATCCGTACTCAAAACACGAATTTTGAATGAAACCAATATCTTTG
>JAYEFX010000227.1:0-7442 GCA_034658775.1 Campylobacterota bacterium | reverse complement strand
GAAAACTCAAAATCAAAAGATGAATACACAGATCATTCAGCAAGAGTTTGGAAAAGATTGGATTATAAAATAAAATATGCAGAAAGTTATTCTTATAAATTTTATGGTAATAAAATATTTACTCCAGAACAAGTTGAAAAAATCGGTTCAAATTATCAAATAAAATATTCTGAAACTGGTTTGACAAGAAAATTATTAAAGGATACAGGCTTAAAACAACTTACAAAAAAATTATTGATTAATAATTATGGATTATCTCGATCAAAAGCAAATGAGTTAGTATTGTATAATTAAGTTTTGGAATCAATAAATAAATTATTCAGACATTATGTGACCATATAGTTAAGTATTATGATGGTATGAAAAATATGATACAAGCAAATTTCACACCTGATCAAAACGTAATTTTCAAACAAATTACACAACAATTGGATGATATCATTTTACTTGATATGCCTTGGGATAATATGGTATCGCTAAGCGGAGCTGCGGGAACTGGAAAAACTTATCTTATAGCGCATCTTATTAAGCATTTTAACAATAAATATAGTGTTGCAGTTACGGCACCAACGCATAAAGCACTTAAAGTTATTAGGGATAGTTTAATAGCACATAATATTGAAGACGTGATTTTAAAAACAATTCATTCATTTTTAAATATTACATTGGTTACGGATTTGTCTAAAGGTATACAGTATTTTCAACCCGAAAAAAATAAAAAAGATGTACGTAAAGTTGATATATTAGTCATTGATGAAAGTTCCATGATAAGTACTGAATTGTATAACTATATAGAAGATACCATTGTAGAACAAAGGGTTAAAGCCATATTATTTGTAGGTGACCATTATCAGTTGTTACCCATTGATAATACGAAAAATCAAGTGTTCGATATATCTCATCAATATAAATTAAGTAAAATAATTAGGCAAGTACAAGACAGTTATATTATAAAAGTTGCAACACATGCTAGAGATATAATTAAAAGCAAAAACTATCAAAGTGTTCAAAAGTTCTTTTTTCAAAACAAAGACATAGGATTAGAATTTTTTTACAACGAAGAAGACTTTCATAATGATTTTTGTCAAAATAAATATTGGGAGAATGAAGATAAAATTATCACAAGTTTTTTAAATAAAAGTGTTGAACATCATAATAAAATTTTACGAAATAAATATTGGGCACAAAACAATAAAAATTCAAACGATGCAATCATAGTTGGAGACAAGTTAATATTTCAAAGTGCACACAGTATCGATGATCAATTAATTTTTCAAAATAATGATGAAGTGGTTGTAATGTCTGCTGCTAAGCAGTATCATGAAGCATGGGGTATGCACTATTGGAAATGTCAAGATCGATATCAAAATGAATTTCAAGTTATAGACCCAGGTAGTTATTTCGTTTATCAAGAGATGTTAAAAAAGCTGGCAAACATTGCAAAACAAGCAAAGTACCCAATCAAGCAAGAACTTTGGAAAGAGTTTTTTAAGATAAAAGATTCGTTTGTGGATGTAAAGTATCATTATGCTTCAACGATTCATAAACTGCAAGGAAGCACCTATAAGACAGTTTACATAGACTTATTGTATCTGTGCAGGCATTCAAGCCTTAGTGGTGATGAATTGTATCGATTGATATATGTTGCAATGACCAGAGCATCAGACGATATCAAAATATTAATACCTCCAGAGAGTTTAAAATGAACTATTCAGAAAAGAGATTACGAAAATTTATTTATTTATTTTTAGTTTTTATAATACTTCTTATTTTATTGATATTTTCGATTGTCTCTACTGTGCAAAGTGATCGAAAAGTATCTTTAACGTATGGTAAAAAAGAGATATCAGTACGTGGTGATATTTTTTGCCATGATAAAGAATATGATACTTTAAAACATAATAAAACAACTTTTACTGTAGCACAATCTAAAAAAATGTATAAAGCTGTCATAGATACACGATATCTAGATCCCAATAAAAAAAACTTGTTTATAAAATTATTTTCAATATACAGTGATATTTCCAGTGAAAAGATAAAACATCAAATTGATTCTCTTGATAAGGCAGGGAAAATTGTTCTGTCGTATAATATTGATTCGCGAACAGCTCAGTATCTAAAAGAACTGGAATATAAACTTTTAGCTCTAAAAGTATTTCAACCAAGAAGCAAAAACAGTGCAAATATTGTTGGACTTAATATTATTGTTAGTGGCGAAAGACGTTTTTATGCTTTTGATGATACGCTTACACCTGTTTTAGGCTATATTCGAAAAGTAGAATCCAAAAATGGTTTGACACGTGTTAGCGGAATAAAAGGTCTAGAGAAATCATATAATAAAATTCTAAATAATACTCAAGATGGTTTGATCCAAGGTTCTAGAGATGTGTCTCGTTATGTAGTATTGGATAAAAACAGCATAGTAACACCAAGGGTTGATGGTTCTTCATTGATTTTGAACATCCCTTTAATTTTGCAAAAAGATATTGAAATGATGCTGGATTACTATAAGCAAAAATTTAGTGCTAAAGAGATTATTGTATCGGTCATGGACAGTATGAATGGAAAAATATATACACTAGCAACATCCAATAGGTTTACACCAAATCGTATACGACAAATTGATTATCCAAATTTAAATGTAAATGCTATAGAGCATCCATTTGAGCCTGGATCTGTTATTAAGCCCATTGCCATGGTATTGGCATTTGATAAAGGTGTAATTAAAAAAAATCAATTATTTAATGCGCACAACAAGGGAAAACAAAATGCTAAAGGGAACTATCCAAAAGGGAGATATAAAATAGGACGACATACTATTGGGGATGATCACCAATTCTCAAAACACCATATTACTCCTGCAGATATTATTGTTTATTCGAGTAATATAGGCATATTGAAAATTGCTCAAAAAATAAAAGCATTGGATTTTTATAACGGGTATAAAAAATTTGGTTTATCTGTAAAAACAGGAATTGATCTACCTTATGAGCGGACAGGTGTAATTCATTCTCTTAAACAATATAAAGCTTATGAAAAACAAGCTAAAGATAATATATATAAAGCAACCGACTCTTATGGGCAAGGAATAACCAGTACTTTTATGCAAATATTAAAAGCATACAGTGTATTTAATAATGATGGAAAAATTTCTACACCTAAAATTGTTTCTCATGCAATAACTTCAAATAATTCAATTATAAAATTACCACAAAAAGAACCTATTCGGATCATTTCTAAAAAAAGTGCCACTGTTGTCAAGAAGATGCTTGTTAAAACTGTAGAAAAAGGAACGGGCAGGGGAACTAAAATACAAGGCATTGAAATAGGTGGAAAGACAGGAACAGCACAAATTGCACGTAAAGGAAAATATCAACGACGATATATCAGTTCATTTTTTGGATTTGCTAATGATGCAAAAAGAAAATTCACGATTGGAGTAACCGTATTTGAACCTAATGCAATAGGAAAAAACAGACATTATCGATATGCATCACAATCAGCTGTTCCCGTATTTAAAGAAGTGGTACAAAGATTGGTTAAATACAAGTACTTAATAAAAAGATGATAAAAATATTGATAAACAGACATTATGCGTCCAGATGAAAATGTATACTTAAATAAAAAAAGGAATTGCATGGATAAAACGTATGTATTAAATATTGAAAGAGCAATTTTAAGTGCCATATTATTTGACCCATCAATTATTGATGACGTAAGTGAAGTACTCGAAGATAAGAATTTTTATTTGAAAAATCATCAATTGATCTTTAAAAGTATGCTGGAACTTCATAACAATAATATGCCAATAGATGAAGAGTTTATACGTAAAGACTTTAAAGATAAAAGTATTATTGATAGAGTATTGTTGGATATACTTGCTGCAAACCCTATTACTAATATTACCGCATATTTAAAAGAGATAAAAAATGAAGCAGTAAAACGAGAATTGTCTTCGTATGCAATAGAGATAAAGCAGATGGTTGATGATGAATCTTTGCATACAGATCAAGTGATTGATAATGTTCAAAATAAGATTTACAGTATTTCAACAAATGCTTCTACATCGATATTAAAAGATGGAAAAATTTTAGCCAAAGAATACATGGATCATTTAGAAAAGATTAAAAAAAGAGGGAATTTACATGTTACAGGTGAGATAACTGGTTTTAGAGAACTGGATCATCTGACAACAGGGTTTAATTCAGGTGATTTAGTCATCATAGCCGCAAGACCAGGTATGGGTAAAACAAGTTTGTTGTTAAATATGTTGCAAAAAAATCTTGATGCCGGAAAAGGCGTGATTATCTTTTCCTTAGAGATGCCATCGGATCAATTGGTGCAAAGGTTGATAAGTGCAAAAACATCCATACCACTACAAGATCTTAAAAAAGCTGATATGACCGATCAGCAATGGAGTGATTTAAGTAATTCTATTAATGAACTAGAGCAGTGTAAACTTTTTGTTGAAGACGGTGGAAGCATTACAATTAATCAATTACGATCACAAGTTAGAAAAGTAGCTTCAAATCCTGAGAATAATATATCCATGGTAATGATTGATTATTTACAATTGATGCAAAGTGGCGGTAATCGAGATAGACATATTGAAGTAAGTGAGATGAGTAGGGGGCTTAAAATGCTTGCAAGAGAACTTAATATTCCTGTTATTGCATTATCTCAACTTAATCGGAGTTTGGAAAATAGAGCGGATAAACGACCTATGCTAAGTGATCTTAGAGAATCTGGTTCGATTGAACAAGATGCCGATATTATCATGTTTGTGTATCGAGATGATGTGTATAGAAAAAGTGCGGAGAAACAAAAAGAGAGTGAAGCAAAATTAAAAAACTTACCGTATAAATCAAGTTTTATCGAAAAGCCAGAAGAAGATGCTGAACTGATTATAGGAAAACAACGTAATGGACCAACGGATACGGTTAATCTTATTTTTCAAAAACAATTTACACGATTTATCAGTGCACCACAAAAGCATGAACCATCTATTGAAGTGGTATTTGAATCCTCTGATCCAAGAGAGACTAAAGTGGAGATGCCACCTATTATATAGAATTAATTTGCAAGTATCTACCCCTGTATTTTTAAGTATAATTAAATAGTATGGCAAAAGTTATATTTAAAAATATACAGTAATTAATAGGGCTTTAAATATTATTTATTAGAATAATAAGATATACTTAATCAAGGAAAAAAATGAATTTTACAAAAATATCACTAATCATTAAAGCAAATGAGAAACCACCATATTTTATAGGTTCACAACTTCGAGGAGCGCTAGGATATGCTCTTAAAAAAGTAACTTGTATAAATCCAAGCTTTCAATGCGAAGGATGTTTTGCTATTTCAAATTGTCTTTATTATGAATTTTATGAAGAAAAAAATATTTTTCATAAATATAGATTTGATTTTGAACTTGGCAAAGAGTATTATGATTTTTCTTTTTACCTTTTTGGTGATGCAGTTCAAAAGTTGCCATATGTAGTAAGTGCTTTTCATATGATGTTAACTCAAAATGGTCTTGGAAAAGATAGAATAAAATATAAAAACTTTGATATGTTTATCAATGATGAGGCATGTATGATAAATAATCAATTAAAACTACCACAAGATTTTGTTAAAAAAGTAAATATAGACAAAATAAGTCAAAATATTTCAATAAAATTTATAACACCATTAAGGATAAAAAAAGAAAACAAATTTATTAGAGGTGAAAATCTTGAATTAAAAGATATCATTAACTCCATTTATCAAAGACAAATGAAACTTTTAGGCTATGAACATAAAAAATTTCCTTATGAGATAAAAGGTGAAGTCATAAATAGAAATTTAAACTATAAAGAATTGACGAGGTTGAGTAATAGGCAAAAAACAACTATGAATTTAGGCGGTATTATGGGTAAAATGGAAATTAAAGATTTAAATAAAGAGTGTTATGAAGTTTTAAAAATAGGAGAGCTATTAGCTGTTGGTAAGCAAACTGTTTTTGGGCTTGGAAAAATACAAATAGAGGATATGAAGTAATGGCAAAATATTTATACGGAGCATCAATACAAGGGATACAGGAGTTTATATTTAAAACAAATAAACTTCAAGAGATAGTAGGAGCTAGTGAGATAGTAAAAAATGTAGCCAAAGAATTTAGTAAAAACTATAAACCAAGTGAGATACTTATAAATGCAGCTGGTAATATAAAAGCTGTTTTTGATACAAGGCAAGAGTGTGAAAAAGTTGTTTTAGAATTTGGTAAGATTATACAACAAAGTGCTTATGGTATATCTATATCTCAAGCAGTTGTTGAGTTTGATGGGGAAGCAAAAGAGTTTATAAATAAATTGGAAACAAAACTTAAAATACAAAGAAATAAACCATCAATACCTCTTGATATGAGTTTAAATATAAGCAAACTCAATCCCTCAACAGCTAAACCATTAATCAATAAAGATAATGATATAGCAACAAAACAAAAACTAGAAGCTTATAAGTCTATAGAAAAAGATGAAAAATACAAAGAGCTAAAACAAATATCAAATAGTAAAAATAAGATAGCAGTAATTCATATAGATGGAAATGGATTAGGGCAACTTATACCAAACCTAAAAAAACAGTTTGGTTTGGAACTTAGTGAATTTTCACTCAAGCTTGATGAGGCTACACAAAAAGCATTTAATGAAGCTAAAAAAGATAAAAAAGTAAGAGAGATTATTTTAGGTGGTGATGATGTTACAGTAATTTGTGATGCAAATGATGCTATTAGATTTACAAGAGAGTTTTTGGAAAACTTTGAAAAAGAGACAGAAAAAAGCTTTACTAAATTAACTGCATGTGCTGGAATAGCATACTGTAACGAAAAATATCCATTTCATTATGCAGTTGATTTAGCTGAAGGATTATGTGGTGTAGCAAAAGATAAGTCAAATAGAGAAAGTTCTTGTATGATGTTTCATAATATTCAAAGCAGCAGCTTCCAATCGTGGGAAAAAATAGTAAAAAATGAACTAACAATAACAAATGATAAAGAAACTATAAAATGCGATTTTGGTCCATATTATTTAGGTGATGAAGATAAAGCAAATATTGAAGATTTTGTAATAGTGTATGAGTCTTTAAGACTAAAAGATAGTCCAAGCAGTAAGCTAAGATCGTGGCTTAGTGAACTATACAAAAGTGATATAAATGCTAAAAACTTTTTAGATAGATTAAATACTATGACAGCAAATAGTTCAAGCTACAATATAGATATATTAAATAAAAACCTAAAAAATTTAGATAAAGAGTTGCAATTTGATAATCTAATCATAGATAGCAAAACACCAATCTATGACATACTTCAAATATTATCAATAACAACATCATTTAAAGGAGATACGAACAATGACTCTTAAATATAAATTAAAGTTTTTTGACTATTGGCACCTTAGTTC
>JAYEFX010000226.1:0-7557 GCA_034658775.1 Campylobacterota bacterium | reverse complement strand
AGAATTTTGCATACCCAATCAAGATGATGTAGAGATATGCTTACGCGATATAAAAGGAAAGTGGATTGTATTGTATTTTTATCCAAAAGACAATACACCTGGATGTACTACTCAAGCGTGTGATTTTACCACAGCACTTCCTGCTTTTGATGAACTTGACGCTACTATTTTAGGGGTCAGTCCAGACAGTCCTAAAAAACATCGAAATTTTATTGAAAAAAAAGAGATCGAATTTACCCTATTAGCAGACGAAGAAAAAACTGTATGTGAAGCGTATGGGGTATGGCAACTTAAAAAATTTATGGGAAAAGAATACATGGGAGTAGTTCGAAGTACATTTATTATTGATCCTAATGGAAAAATTGCTAAAATATGGAATAAAGTTAGAGTCAAAGGGCATATACAAGATGTTCAAGACAGTTTAAATGAATTAAAAAAATAAGGAATACACAGATGAAATATATTTTATGGTTAATAACACTTTTTGCTTTAGGAAATGCACAAATACACAAAACAATGTGTTATGTAGAAAACTGGGCAACACCCTCAAGTGTAGAGAGCATTAAACTAAATGGTGGAGAGTGTAAAGGTCAAAAATCCATTAAAGATCTTCTTCAAGAGGGTTGGAAAGTTGATGATATTATCACTAGCGAAACTAAAAAAGGTGTGAACTACATGTACATCATGCAAAAAGATGTGCAAGAAGCTATCGTTCAAAAAGTACTAAGAAATCCTGAAATTCTAATAAAAACCAATAAACGAAAAGAATCACGATTCAAACCACAATATTTTGAAATCAACAACGTAACAAACAAAACCGCCACAATCAATATAGGAAACTTAAAAGTAGGTCAAAGTGGTGTTATTGCACATCGTTATGCGGACAAACACACTATGATTATTGCAAGTGCTTCAATTATTGAATCAAGCAGTTCACAATCTACTATAAAACTTTCTAATTTTAACGGTTTATCCCAAAGTGCCTTGCCAAAAAGTAGTATTAAAGCCGCGCAAGGGGATATTTTTATATTAAATTATTTGTATACCTCTTCATTATTGATTGCACCAAATTATCAAAGTTTTAAAACAACACGAAACATCTATACCGGTCAAAACTTTATCCATTCAGATACCTTAGCAACAAATCTAAAACTGTTGAAAAAGTCAACACCCACACAACCCATCATACAAGCATTTTGTAAAAACCAAAATATTGGTACCATCTATGTTGTTATTGATAATACTGTGAATATTATCGATGCACGAACATTTAAAGTATTAGCACAAGATCCAATTTTTTACAATTATGATGATACTCAAATTCCATTTTACACACGTGTTCAAGATATTGAAGATGGTGTATTTAGCTTAGACTTTATTGGTCTTTCAAGTGATCCAATGAAAGATTACAGTGATTATTATTCTAAGTTATTAGGACTGTAACATGATTGATTCAAAGCATCTTGATTTTTTTAAATCCATTGTTGGAGAAGAAAATGTTAAAAGTGACAAAGCTCATCTAATAGCCTATTGTTATGATGCAACACGCACACGTTTTGAACCTGATGCAGTTGTTTTTCCAAGAGATGAACAAGATGTATCCAATATTATGAAATATTGTAATGAACAAAAAATTGTGATCGTTCCAAGAGGTGCTGGATCTGGATTTACAGGAGGTGCATTGCCTGCAAGTGGAGGGATTACATTAAGTTTAGATCGACACATGGATAAACTTCTTGAGATTGATATGGACAATATGATGGGAGTTGTACAACCAGGACTTATTAATATGGATTTTCAAAAAGCCGTTGAAGAGGTTGGTTTGTTTTATCCACCGGATCCTGCAAGTGAAGAGTATTCAACTTTAGGCGGAAACGTCTCTGAAAATGCAGGAGGGATGCGTGCAGCAAAATATGGAATAACTAAAGATTACGTTGTCGCACTTCGCGCTGTTTTACCCAATGGTGATATTATCAAAGCAGGTAAAAAAACCATAAAAGATGTAGCTGGATTTAATATTGCAGGTATCTTAATTGCCAGTGAAGGGACATTAGCAATTATCACTGAGATTACACTCAAACTTATCCCTAAACCAAAATTAAAAAAAACCTACATGGGGATATTTCCTGATGTTGATAAAGCGATGAATGCTGTATTCAAATCACTTGCAGCAGGAGCCAATCCTGTAGCCATGGAATTTTTAGATGCACTGGTCATCAAAGCACTGCGAGACAAACTCAATGTTGATCTACCAAGTGATGCAGGTGCGGTACTGGTTGGAGATGTTGATGGTGGCAGTGAAGATGAGATTGAATTTCAACTGCAAACACTTAAAGACTCTTTTGCGCAAAATGGCTCAAGCAACTTTATTGTAGCCCAAGATGATGCACAAGCGAAAAAACTTTGGTACGCACGTAAAAATGCTTCACCTTCAGTGACCATTTATGGAAATAAAAAACTCAATGAAGATATCTCTGTTCCAAGAAGTATGCTACCAGAAGCTCTTGCCGGTATTTATAAAATTGGTGAAAAATATGGTTTTCATGTACCGTGTTTTGGTCATGCAGGAGATGGAAACATCCATGTCAATGTGATGATTGATGAAAAAGACTTAGAACAAGGGCATCATGCCATTGAAGAGATATTTCAAATGGTGGTCGATATGGGCGGAACACTTAGCGGTGAACACGGTATTGGAACTGCAAAAGCACCTTTTATGCACATCGCATTTTCTGATGCAGAGATGGAACTGTTTAGAAGTATTAAAAAAGCTTTTGATCCCAACAATATACTCAACCCCCATAAAATGGGACTGTAAAAGGATTTAAAATGAATATTGTTCCCCAGCATCCCTTACGAACAATATTCAGCGCAATCAAAGCATTTTTTGATGACGATACTACGTATTATGCGGCAAGCCTAAGTTTCTTTACCATCTTCTCCTTTTTACCTATTTTAGCTTTATCCATTGTATTTATATCCTATTTTAATGTTTTAACCCCTTATACCAATACTTTTATGAACTTTGTAGTAGAGAATTTAGATCCTACACACTCCGAACAATTTTCAACACTCATAAGTGGATTTTTATCCAATACAAACAGTTTAGGATCACTTGGTATTGGATACATGCTGTTTATATTTATAATGTTTTTTAAGGATTATGAATACATTATTAGTAAATTACATCATACAAAAAAAAGACCTATTTACATCGCCTTTATTTTATATTTAATTGTATTGTTGGTTTTACCTTTGATGTTTGCCACGTTTATATATATATTAAAACTTTATGATCACTATGTACTCAATCTAATTATCACCTACAGCTCTATGTGGCTATTTTTTATCATCGTTTTTAAAGTATCCGTCAACAAAAAGACCTATTTTAAACCATTAGTTTTATCATCACTTGCAACAATGATCACACTTAGTATTACAAAAAATCTATTTATTTTTTATATTATGGTCAATAAAACCTATTCAACTATTTACGGTTCTTTTAGTACTGCACTGTTTTTCTTTTTATGGATTTATATATCATGGGTAATTTATCTGTACGGTATGAAAATATTTCATACTCTGAATAAAGAGCAGCAAAAAAAACTTTTAGAAGAGTAACTCAGAGCGGACATGATCAGAGCGTTTTAAATTCTCCCAAAATTAGATTAATCTAAATCCATCGTAGATTGGGTTTGTCCTGTACTTCCAAACTCTTCATCTATTTGTTGTGCAAGTTTTTTGAAGTCAACACCTTGAATTGAATTTAACCCTTCAAAGATTTGTTTTTTTCCGCTAACGAGTTCTTTTGATTTTATACCATGCGAGATCGATAAGCTTGCTTCTATAAATGCTGAAAGTTTATCACACTGTTTAAGTGCTTTTCCATCAATTGCATTGTATTTATCGCTGTTGTATTTATGTAAATCATTGATTACTTCTATCTTGCCATTTTGATTGATTTTATTTTCAAATTCATCTTTAAGACCATCATTGTCCAGTCCTAAAAGATACGAGAACTCTTTTTTGATCGATTCGGGAACATTGGGTAAAATTTTTTCTTTTATTTGCTCCACTTCAAATTGAGCAATAATATCTGCTAATTCATCAACACTGTATTTTACGGGAGAGATAATATCTCGGGTTAATGCTTCTGGAAGATCATGGAAGAGTGCTGTAAAAAAGTTGTTTTGTAATCGTTGATCGCAAGCATTGATTTTTACAGAATAAAAATAGCCAAAAATTGCCACGGTGAGCATGTGTCCTAAAACAGATGTTTCAGGAATTCGCGGTGTCTGTGCCCAGCGTTTTTGAAAGCGTAAACGGCCACTAAGATCAATCACTTTTGATAGTTTTTTATTCAGAGCAATTTTACGAACAGCAATAAGCTCATAATAATCTTCAATCTCCTCTTCAACCTCTTTTTTAACCTCATCAATATCGTTTAAAAATGCACTGGTTTGATACACGATGGAGAACTCCCAACGAGTAGAGAGATATGAAGCTGCTTTTAAAATAAAGCGCTCTTTTTTATACATATTTTCATCATGCAGATAATCTTTAAATTTTTGTAAAAAATTACCCCCATCAATATCCTCAAGTGAAGATTCCAGTTTACCAATGACCCATTCATTGATCTCTGCACCTTTTTGCTGTAAGGCTTTACGGAAAACATCAGGACGAATATCGGTCACTATGCCACGTCGCAAAAATTCAAAAAGTCCCGCTTCAATCAGATGCGTATAATCTATATCATTTTCAAGTTTAGCAATAAAAAAAGCAATAATAAATTTATGTGCTTGCTTGTCAAGTTCAACAAGTTCAACCATACGAGGGTAATCATTCCAGCGTTGAATTGAAGCGGATGCAAAAATTGATTCAATGATTTTTGGATTAATCATCTATTTGATCTTTATTATTCGTTGAGTGTACATCATTTTTATCACCGCGTGCCATAAGATATTTTCCTAATAACATTGCAGCCACAACAACCAATACAACAACATACGCTACCCATGCTTCTTGTGGTTCACCTCGTGTCATACCTGTACCCTACAACTTCCAAGCTTGTTGATTTTTTCAACTCGTTGGGCATGTCGTCCGCCTGCGAACTCAGTAGAATTCCATGCATCTATAATCGCTTCAATCATCCCTTCACCATTTACTCGTTCACCCAAACACAACACATTTGCATCGTTATGTTCTCGTGCCATGGTTGCAGAGTATTCATTATGACAAAGTGCAGCTCGAATACCATCAAATTTATTGGCACTCATGCTCATCCCTAGACCCGTTCCGCAGATTAAAATGCCTTTTGTATTTTCATTGTTCATCACCGATTCACAAACCTTTAGGGCAAAATCAGGATAATCCACACGATCTGTATTTTGAGGTCCTAAGTCAATCACTTCATGACCTTTATTTTCAAAAAGTTCTTTAACCAAACCTTTGATTTTTACTCCTGCGTGATCACTTGCAATAAAATACTTCATTAATAAATTCCTTCTACTTGTGCATCTTTATAGTTAATCTCTTGTTCAAGTGATTCAACAGATCTAAATACTCTATCCCAACGAATCTCTTTATTTTCATTCCATGAAAAGTAAACAAACCAGGGTTTTCCTACAATATATTTATACGGTACCGTTCCCCAAAATCGAGAATCATTACTGTGATCTCGATTGTCTCCCATCATGAAAAACTCATCTTGAGGTACTTGAACTGGCATCATATTAAACAATTGCCCATAGTTCATCCCATCTTGTGTTACCTTTGGATCCGTATGAATACCCGGATAGGCTTTTTTGTGAGGATCTACAACCCATACCCGTCCATCCAATTCAACCAATTGTTGATCTTTGTAGTTTTTACGTGCATAATCATTTCCTTGATGCGGGTGTAAAAGCAAATGCTTATCTTGCAATGCGACAAGATCACCACCTACTGCAACACAACGCTTTACATAATGTATTAACTCATTTTGGGGATACCTAAATACAACGATATCACCTCGCTTGGGTCGATCACCTTCAAGAATATGGCCATTGTCATTAAAATCAGGCAACACTTGCAACTCAATCCATGGGATTCTTGGCACTGGAATACCATAAGAGAATTTTTTAACAAAAAGCATGTCTCCAATAAGCAAAGTATTTTTCATGCTTCCACTAGGGATCACAAATGCTTGAGCTATAAAAAATATAATTGAAAGAACAATAACAACCGTACCGGTCCATGTAGTTGACCAATGATAAATCTTCTTAACCATTAATCAACTTTCCGTGTTTTTGCCGCTTTAACGGTATTTTGCAATAACATAGCAATGGTCATGGGTCCAACACCACCAGGAACCGGTGTGATGTAGGAACATTTTTTGGATACATGATCAAAATCCACATCACCCACAAGTTTACCACTTTCAAGTCGGTTAATACCAATATCAATCACTATAGCCCCCTCTTTAACCATATCTTCTTTGATCAAATCAACAACACCCACACCCACACAAATAATATCTGCTTTTTGGGTATGTGCTTTTAAATCTTTGGTGTGAATATGACACACATTAATTGTCGCATGCGCATTAAGCAACAGTGTTGCAAGAGGCTTTCCAACAATATTTGAAGCACCAACAATGCAGACATCTTTTCCTTGAACGTCAATATTGTATTCTTTAAACAGCTCCATAACACCATAAGGAGTTGCGGGGATAAAACCGTCCAAACCTGCTACAACTCGACCTACGTTATACGGATGGAAACCATCTACATCTTTATGCGGAACAATGGCTTCTAAGATGGCCGTAGTGTCAATATGTTTTGGCAAAGGAAGCTGAACTAAAATCCCATCAATATTGGGATTTACATTCATCATGGCTATAATTTCTAAAATATTTTCATGAGATATTGTGTCGGGCATCTCATGCACAATAGAATAGATTCCTGCTTCTTTGCACGCTTTACTTTTCATGTGTACGTACGCTGCACTTGCTGCATCTGCACCCACAAGAACGACAGCCAGCCCTGGAGTAATATGTTTATCGTTTTGTAATATCTCTACTTCTTGTTTAACTTCTAATTTTATTTTATTTGAAAGTGCTTTACCATCAAGTATTTGCATTTTAGTAGTAACCTTATATTAATTTTTAGGTAGATATAATATCTAAAAAAAATTTATACAAAGGTTAAATTATTTTACGTAGAATTATGCTGTTTTTTATACTGTTGTATTCCTCTATTTTTGCTCAAGAAAAAATAGACAACTCCTTTATCACAAAATTTGAATACGGTCAAATGCTCTATGAAAATCCACGTGGTATTGGCTGTCACAAATGTCATGGAAAAGATGCAAAAGGTTCATTTATCTCGTTGTACAAAGATAAAGATGGAAATATTCACAAGGTTACAGCTCCTGATATTAGCGCAATAAATAAACAAAAATTTTACGCTGTCGTTCAATCTCAAAAAAGTAAATCTAAGATTATGCCAACGTATTTTTTGACCAATGATGAGTTGAATTCCATCTATTTTTACATTAAAAATTTGGACTCTAGATGAT
>JAYEFX010000225.1:0-1508 GCA_034658775.1 Campylobacterota bacterium | reverse complement strand
CAAATGATGCAAGCACACTTAAGTAAAGTACCTCAATACGACTCAAAGATATCAATGCCGATGCAAAATTTACTCAATGGCATGCTTTGCAAAATACCCAATAGAAGAATATCGCTTGAAGCAATAGAAATTTTTTTAAAAACAGATACACTGACAAAAAATTATGCTATTGAGCCTTTAAACGAACCTCTTACTGTATTGGATGATGAACATACCTATCGTTTTTATGCCAAACAAAATATCACTATAGCACTGTTTAGATACGCAATTGAATTGGAAAATAAAGATGAATATGAAAAGTCCAAAGCTATTTATAAGCGTTTAGCTACGCAAAATTATTCAAGGGCGATGAATAATCTTGGATATATTTATAATGCAGGTTTGGGTGAAAAACAAGATTATAAAAAAGCGGTGTATTGGTATACTAAAGCTTCTAAGCTTAATAATTCCATGGCTATTTATAATTTGGCGTTGATGTATGAGCACGCTAAAGGAGTTGAATCTAATAAACCGTATGCTCAAAAACTTTATGCGTTAGCGGCTAAAAAAGGGTACAAAAAAGCGATTGATCACTTGCAATCTAAATCTTGAAGCAATCGATTGCTGTGGTTGATGATGATGATAAATCCTTTACAGTGTTGTTGAGCTTTGTTATCGTCAAAACTAACCGTAAACTTTACCCCTTTTTCCTCTTTGTTGCCTACTTCATGATTGGCGTAAACGTTTACATTTGAGATGTTTACGTAACCGTTTTTTCTTAGTATATCTTCAATCTTTGATGATTGAACAAGAGAATTATACAAAACATAAGCAACTCCTGCTAAAACAAGAAGTACAATCCATATGATGGTACTTTTTGGTA
Organism: Campylobacterota bacterium; assembly: GCA_034658775.1. Classification (GTDB taxonomy): domain Bacteria; phylum Campylobacterota; class Campylobacteria; order Campylobacterales; family Arcobacteraceae; genus JAYEFX01. The sequence continues at coordinate 646 of JAYEFX010000225.1, read as the reverse complement.
GTTTTCGTGTTTCATACTGTGCTTGCATAAATAGTATTCCTAATAATGATAATTTTTTTTGGCATTGTAGCGAGTATGTGCTTAGAGTACAAATCAAAAAGCATTGGTAATTTTTTCCAACGCAATCTTAAGCTGCTTTTTTGGTAAAGCGATGTTGATTCGAAAGTGTTTATGACCATTTTTTCCAAATGAAATACCATCGTTAAGAGCTACTTTAGCTTCATAAAGGAGTTTATGTTTTATCTGTTTGTGCGTTAAATCAATGTTTGAAAAATCAAGCAACATTAAATAGGTAGATTCACTCTTTATAACGTTTATTTTTGGATTGTTTTTTTTAAAATACCGTATACTTAGATCTCGATTGTACTGAAGATAATCGACCAATTTTTTCAACCATTTTTGACCTTTTTTTGTGTAGGCATTGGGGTATATCTCATTGACAAAGATATTGGTTTCATTCAAAATTCGTGTTTTGAGTACGGATTGTAAACGTTCACGTAAGCGTTGATTTTGACAAATAACATACGATAAAGTGATACCTGGAAGATTGAAACTTTTACCACAAGAGTTGAGTGTTACGGTGATATTGGCTGCATTTTTTGAAATTTTTGCTATAGGGATATGTTTCTTGTCATAGGTTAAATCC
>JAYEFX010000224.1:0-1518 GCA_034658775.1 Campylobacterota bacterium | reverse complement strand
AAGACAACCCCCTCAACCCCTATCAACGTGAAACGAGTATGAGTCTCATAGCCGAGTTTTTTAATCTTCGACTGCAGGATTGTCGCTTCCTCGCCCAAGTGCGGCAGCACCAAGCTACTCAACAGGAGAGTACGAACCTCAAGTGTCTGCCTAACTTCACCTAAAGTTCTTTGCTCAATCAGTCTGCTCACTCCACTACTGACAATAATGGCCGCAAGCAGAATAATGGCAACAAAAACTGCATATATCTTCCAAAGTATACGTGAACGCAACAAAACCATTTGCTTTACTCGTTTAGGTTTTTAAATCGATAACCGATACCGCGAATGGTTTCAATCAAATCGCGGTGGGAGCCAAGTTTTTTTCGCACTGCCTGAATGTGAACATCAATATTTCGGTCAATGACAAAATTATCCTGTCCCATGACTTTGCCCATAAGTTGGTCTCTGGTGAAAACCCACCCCGGATGCTGAGCTAAGTAGTGAATAAGTTTAAACTCGGTTGCCGTCAAGTTAACCACAAGCCCATCGACCTTAACTTCATGGCGGCGAGCGTCGATGATTACGCCCTCACAGTTGATGAGCCGGCCTGTCGACGACTCGACCGGGCTGTCCGACTGGCGACGCAGAACCGCCCGTACTCGAGCCAGAAGTTCCCGGGGACTAAAAGGTTTGGTAACATAGTCATCCGCCCCAAGTTCCAAGCCCAGAACAATATCACTTTCCGAACTCCGAGCACTGACCATAACAATCGGAATCTGTTGGGTTGCGCTACTATCTTTTAATTGCTTACATATTTGCAAACCATCAAGACCGGGAAGCATGAGATCAAGGAGAACAAGGTCAGGGTTCTTTTCCTGAATCATTTTTAGACCTTTTACCCCATCGGCAGCGCCAAAGACCTGATAACCTTCACGTTCCATGTTATAGATCAACACTTCCCGAATATCGACTTCATCTTCAACTACAACAATTGTCTTTTTAGACATTTTCTATTTCCCCAAGCGTTCAGAGACGCTTTATTCACTTTTATTTTACTTGATAATAGATGATAATTATAAAGATTAAATAAAGGGAGAAAAAGTTTAGTAACTATTCAGCAAACCCGTGAATTCTGGGGACACAATCCCGATTTCCTTCGGAGAATCAGGTTATGTCCCCAGAATTCACTTAAATCCATCAAAATTAGGTGCTTATCTACTTACGCTGAATAGTTACGTAATTTTAAAGATTATCTTTTCGTTGGGATTCGTAACGGTTCAGGTAGGCAACGATATCATTTTTGGTGGCTTTGTGAGGGAATTTGAATTCAACGGCAAAACGGTAACGTCTTTCAAGGGGAGAGTCACTCACTCCGATCTCTTCACGAATCACCCGGGCCATAAAGTCACCCGGCACCCCCCCTTTGGGAAGTTTTTCCTCTTTTTCGGGAGGTATGAATTCGGCCAGAAGTAAGGTTCCGGGCTGGAGTAGGGGGCAGGTTGTGGCAAAACACATCCCTCCTCCTCCCAAATTAAGA